>CALXJE010000039.1 GCA_944388545.1 uncultured Clostridia bacterium | reverse complement strand
TGTATAACAAAATAAAATAAGAGAAAATAAAAAAGAAAAAAATAAACAAAAAAGAATATATAATGAAAATAAAACTAAGAGGAGGTAAATGTATGACAAAAAACAAAAAGGGTATATCATTAATAGTTTTAGTTATAACAATAATAATCATGATAATCTTAGCAGGAGCAATAATACTAACATTAAATAATAGCGGAATAATAGGAAGAGCAACAGAGGCAACAGATAAGAGTGATAAAGCAACACTAAAAGAAGCTGCAAATGTAGCATACTCAGAATGGACATTAGCAAGGCAGATGGACGGGGAGACAAAAAGTGCAGATAAGTATGTAAAAGATAAGTTAAAAGATCAAGGATTTAGTGATGAAGAATTAGGTTTAGTAGAGATAAAAGATGATGGAAATATAAAGGTATATACAAAACCAATAATACCAGAAGGATTTATAGCATCAGATATAGAAGGAGAAAATACAGTAGCAGGAGGACTAGTAATATATGAAGGCCTTGAGAAAGTATCAGAAGATGCAGATGCAAAGACAACAAGAAACCAATTTGTATGGGTGCCAGTAGATATATCAGAGTTTACAAGGACAGAGTGGTCAAATAATGCCCCAGCATCTGGATTGTCATCAAATTATACAGAGCCATATTCATATGATACACTAATTACAGAAACAAATGATTTAACAGGAGAATATGCAGAGTATAAGAAGATGAGAGAAAGTGTAGAAAAATATGGAGGTTTTTATATAGGAAGATATGAGACAGGAAGTGAAACTCAAAGGACAAATGTAGCAAATGGAACAACAAACATGGTAGTAAAAAAAGATGCATATGTATATAACTATGTAGGATGGGGACCAAGCATGACATCAGTAGAAGGAGATATAATAGATATTAATGGAAATCAAGGAAAAGGAGCAGTAGAGCTATCAAGAAGTTTATATAAAGATAATACTTCAGTAAAATCAACATTAATATATGGAGTGCAGTGGGATGCAACATTAAGGTTTATAGCAGATGATGAGCATAATGTAAACAATAGTACATCATGGGGAAATCATCATGATAATCCAGATAGAGACTCTGTAAGTCCAAATACTCCTGCAAAAACAGGAGCACATGAAAATTGGAAAGCAAAGAATATATATAACTTAGCAGGAAATGTGTGGGAATGGACAATGGAGGCCCATTATTTTGTTAACCGTGTTGTTCGCGGTGGTAACTACTCGGGCATCGTTTCTGACGATTCGGCTTCTTCTCGTGTCAGCAATAGTCCGTCTTCTTGCGGCAGTATCGACGGCTTTCGTTCAGCACTTTATGTAGTGTAGAACTGGTCCTGATATTCACAAGACTAGATAAGATGTATGCATACATGGAGAAAAGATAAACATACCGCAGGTGCGGAGATTTAGAAAAACTCGTGATGAGTTTTTCTAAGCTTAAGTTAACTCCTAGCTTAAGTTACAGTGGGTTAGCATAACCTATGTAACTTTGTTAGGAGTGTTTTTTTATGTTTGAAGAATTATATAATGTGTTAAAAGAAGAAAATATATAATTGTTTTAGATTACAATTTTTTCATTCTCGATGAAATTACACGACATTTTGAGATATATGTAGAAAAATGATATATTATTTGATATAATTGTTCAAAAGAAAATATAGAGGTGTAACATGATTGAAGAATTAAAAAATATAATAGAGGCAATACTATTTGCTTTGGGAAGAAGCATATCAATAGAAGAACTTTCACAAACTCTGGAAATAGAAAAAGAAGATGTAGAAAAAGCAATAGAAGTGTTAAAAGAAAGCTATTCTGATAATAGAGGAATTAGTTTAGTATATGTGGATAATGGATATCAGCTAGTTTCAAATAAAAGCTATTTTGATTATGTAAGTAAATTTGTAACAAATAATAAAAAACAAACACTTTCAAATACATGTATGGAAGTACTTAGTATAATAGCATATAATCCAAAAATAACAAAGAGTGAAATAGAAAAAATAAGAGGAATTAATAGTGATTCTCAGGTATCAAGATTAATAGAGTACGGCCTAATAGAAGAAGTTGGAAGGCTTTCACTACCTGGCAGACCTGCAATATTTTCTGTTACAAATGAATTTTTAAGATGTATGGGAATATCAAGTATTGAAGAACTTCCTGAATTTGATCTTAAGAAATTAGAAGAAGATGAAATATCTTTATTTGATGAAGAAGAAAAAGAATTAGTAAATAATGATTAATTAAGGAGGAAACATGTCTTTAAACTGCATTATAGGTGAAGCTATATTTGATAAAGGTAAATATATATATAACAAAGCTGTAAAGCTAGAAAATAATGACATATCTCCAATTATATTTGTGCCTTCTCAAGCAAGAATGTCATCAGAAGAAGAGTATATACTTAAAACTAAAAAGAATGGAATTTTAACTACTTATATAACTACACTTTCAAGATATATTTCAAAACTAATAGATAATGATTATAAAAAAAATAGAGAGTATATAACAGACGATGTAAAGAGAATGTATATAAAACAAATAATAGATGAAAATATAGATAATCTTTCATTATTTAAAAACATAGCATATAAACCTACTTTTATAGATTTGATAATTTCATATATAGATAGTATAAAAAAAGAAGAAATTGATATAAACAAACTACAAGAACTAAACATATCAAGTAACTTAACTAAAGTAAAGTTACTTGAAATAGTAAATATATGTAATATAGTAAATAACAAGATTTCTGAAAAATATATTGATAGTTTAGACATGCTTGAAATGTTTAACGAGTACATATTAGAGAATAAAGAGGAATTTAAGAATAAAGAAATATTTTTTCATGGATATAATAATTTTAGTAAAAAAGAACTTAATATAATAAAAGGATTTTTAAATATAGGATTAAATGTAAATGTATCATTAACTTTACCTTACGATGTTATTATTTCAGATACTTATACTGATAGTATATTTGAAATACCATATAAAACATATAGAGATTTAAAAAATATTAGTAGTGAATGTGGAGTACATTTTAATATTATTAAAGACTTAGACAAGTTAGAATTAAAAGAAGATATAGAGTTTTTAGTAAATAATATATTTAGTAGTAAAAAAGCAGTATATGATAAAAAAAGTAGTAATGTAACTTTAAAATTAGAAAAAAATTTAAATTATGAAATTGAAAATATTGCAAGAGATATAACTAAAAAAACAAGAATGAACGAAGATATAAGATATAGAGATTTTGCAATATATACTAATAGTTTTGAAGAATATGAGTTTTGTATAAAAAGAATATTTAATGAATATAACATAGCCTATCATTTTGATGATACATCAGAAGTAGAGTTTAGTAATTTAGCAATATATATATTAACTTTACTTAAAATAGCAAATGATGGAATGGATACAAACAAATTACTTGTATTACTTAAAACAGATTTATTTAATATATCAAAAGAAGATTTAAATTATTTTGAAAACTATGTGTTAGAGTTTGGAATAAAAGGATATATGTTAAATAAAGAATTTAAAAAAAATAACAGAGAAGATCAAATAGAAAATACTATATATAATTTAGAAAAATTAAATGAAATAAGAGAAAATATAAATGGATATATTAATAAATTTATAGAAAGCATTAAAAAAGAGAAAAAAGCAAATGGTAAAATAAAAACAATATATAATCATCTTATAGAAGAAGAAATAATAAAAAAATATGGTGAAAAAATAGATATAACTAAAGGAGAAGATATAAAAGAAGGAGATATTAAAAGACAAGTTATAGATGTTATATATGAAATATTTGATAATATCTCATTAGTTACACAAGATAGTGATATTTCACTAGACACCTTTATAACACTTTTTGAATTTGGAATGAAAGATAGAAAAATAATTACAATACCAATGACAATTGATGCAGTAGAAATTTGTGATATTAATAAAACAAGAATATTGCCTAAAAAATACGTGTATATAATTGGTGCTAATGAAGAAGGATTACCTAATTTTTCTACGGAAGATGTAATGTTTTCTGATAAAGAGCTTAGTGAATTAAAAGAAAAAAACATTGAAATTAAACAAAATAGTTTATCAAGAACTAATATGGCTCTTTTCAATGTTTATATTGCTTTAGCAAATGCAAAAGATAATGTTATAGTAACTATGCCTGCTTCAAAAATAACAGGAGAACCACTAAGAGTAGGAGTGTTAATAAATGAAATAAAGAGAATATTATCTATAAAGTTAGAAGGAAATATATCTAGAGAAGATAAGTATGACTTTAAAGAAGATGAAATGACAAAACTAGCAATATTTAAAAGGCTATTAGTTAATATAACAAAATTAGATGATATAGATGAAAATAAACTAGAATATTTATATAATCTTTACCTATATTTTATAAAAAGCGAAGAAAAATATAAAGATATTTTAGAGTATACTAGAAAAGATGATAATTTGTCTAAAGAAGTATTAGATAAACTATATAAAGATAAGATAAATAGCAGTGTATCTAGATTAGAAACTTTTAAAAAATGTCCATTTTCATACTATACAAATTATATACTTAATATAAAACCTAGAAAAAAATATAGTTTATCTGTAATGGATATTGGAACTTTAATGCATGATGTACTTGAAAAATTTTCTAAATGGGTAATGGAAAGATCTTTGCTTTGGCAACAAGTAATAAATGATGAAGATATATCAAATAAGGCAAAAGATAAAATAGATGAAATTGTAGATAAAATATTTGAAGATAAATATAATAAATACAAAGACAATAATAGATACATAGTATTAAAGTCACAGCTTAAAAGAAATATGTTTAAAATTATTAAAATAATAGCTACTAGTTTTAATCAAAGTGAATTTAAGCCTTTAGGATATGAAATTGAATTTAAAGATGGAGCTTTGTATTCACCTATTGAAATTAACTTAGACAGTGGAAAAACTATGTATTTAATAGGTAAAATAGATAGAGTAGATACAGCTTGCATAAATGATAAAATATATGTTAGAATAATAGACTATAAGTCATCTAGTAAAAATATAAGTTTAAAGGATATAAAGGAAGGAATCTCTCTTCAGCTTATGTCATATATGAGTGCTCTTATAAACAACAAAGAAAATATAGCAAACGATAAAGATGTACTGCCAGCTGCTATTAATTATTTTTCGCTTAAAACTAATATCAAAAGGTTAGATGAATTCGAACAAGATGAAGACAAAATAAAAAAAGAACTTATAAAAGCGATGAAACTTAAAGGGATATATTTAAGTGATATTAATGTGATAGAAGGAATGGATAGAAAATATAAAGATACAGGAAATTCATTCATTGACATTAATAGCAGAAATATTAAAGATGAAAACAAAGTACTTACATTAGAAAAATTTAATGAGGAGTGTGTAAATATACAAAACATTTTAAAAGAAATAGGAAAAGAAATAACAAAAGGTGTTGTAAAAATAAATCCTAAAAAATATAATGGTAGACTTCCTTGTGAGTACTGCGATTATATAAGCGTTTGTAGAAAAAATATAAGAGGATAAGTAAAGTATAAAGAGGTGTAAATTAAATATGAGTGAAATTAAATCAAAAGCAAATAAAAGAAATAGCGTTAAAACTAAAACAAACACTTCTAAAAAAAGTGTTACACTAAATAGAAAAAATCAAAAAAGTAAAAAGAAAAACCTAAAACCTATGGTAATAGTAGATTATGTATTTCTAATATCACTAGTTTTTAGTGTTATATTTGGTATTCAAACTAATGTTAATTTCTTACTACCATTTATTATAGCTTTAGTACTTACAATAGTATGTATGGGAATAATATTAGTAAATGCAATATATAGAAAAATTAAAAAGAGATTTAGAAGGGAAGAAAAATAGTATGAAAATTGCCGTTATAAATGAAAATAGTCAAGCAGATAAAAATAGTATAATTGTTAATGAATTAAAAAAGGTAGCAGAGGCTAAAGGATATGAAGTATATAATTATGGAATGTGCTCTTCAAACGATGAAAATCAAATAACCTATGTAGAAGCAGGTTTATGTACAGCAATATTAATAAACTCTGGGGCAGCAGACTTTGTTGTTACGGGATGTGGAACAGGAGAAGGGGCAATGCTTGCTGCAAATTCATTTCCAAATGTATTATGTGGACATATTTGTGATCCTTCTGATGCATATATGTTTTCTCAAATAAATGATGGGAATGCTATTTCTATTCCATTTGCAAAAGGATTTGGATGGGGCGCAGAACTTAATTTAAGATATATATTTGAAAAATTATTTGAAGAAAAACCTGGAAACGGTTATCCAAAAGAAAGAGCTATTCCAGAACAAAAAAATAAAAAAATATTGGACAATGTAAAAAAAATAACACATAATGAAATGCTGGATATATTGGAAAATATCGATAAAGAACTCTTAGATCATGTTGTAAATCTTAAAAATTTTAAAAAGCTATTTAAAGAAAATGCAAAAGAAGGTGAAATATCACAATTTATATTAAATTATATGAATAAGTAAAATATTTGAGATAGAAATATATTGTATTTATTAATGCAGTATATTTTTTATATATTTAGCCAAAATATGTAAGAAAATATTTTGGAGGAATATTTATGAAAAAAGCATTAAAAAGAATTAATGTAATGATAGTTCTTGTAGTATTACTTTTTTTATCGTATATAGAATTTGAAATTCCAGTATTAGATGTATATGCTACTAAAGTTGATGCTAGTTCTACTTCATCTAAAAATCCTACAGATCAAAGTTCACAAAGTGATAAAGGTTCTGAAAGTGATGGTGGTTCGGTAGATCTTTTAGCAAGAGTAATAAATGCAGAAGCAAGAGGAGAACCTTACTTAGGTCAAGTCGCAGTAGGAGCAGTTATAATGAATAGAGTGAAAAGTGCAGAATTTCCAAACACTATAGCGGGAGTTGTTTATCAGAAAGGACAATTCTCTAGTGTTAAAGATGGCCAGATAAATAAACCATTTGAAAATGAAGCACAAGTTAGAAAAGCAGCTCAAGAAGCATATAATGGTTCTGATCCAACTAATGGCGCTCTTTTTTTCTATAATGCTAAAACAACAACTAGTAAATGGCTTTTTACAAGGCCTACTGTTAAGGTTATAGGAAGACATACTTTTGCAAAGTAGGAGGTTATTATGCTTGAGAAAATAGAAAAAAATATAAATAATTATAAAAGAAAATTTGATCATAGGACCTGGGGAATATTGGCTTATGTAATGTTTGGCATAGCTCTTTTATACGGAATGCAAATGGCTAACATGTTTAAAAGACAAAAACAGATAGTTCAAGACAACTATAATAAGTCAATGTACGAACTTGTAAACTATGTAAAAAATGTTGAAGTCCTTATATCTAAAGCAAGGATAACTACTACTCCTGTAGAATCAAGTAAAACATATGCTGATATTTGGAGGCAATCTAATTTAGCTAAAGAAAATTTAGCATCACTTCCAGTAGATCAAAATGCAATGTCTAATACTTCAAAGTTTTTAGCACAGGTAAGTGATTATTCATATAGTCTTATGAAACAAACTATTTCAGGTGATAAAGTAACAGATGAGCAGTATAAAATGTTAGAAGAGATAAATAATAAATCAGATGAGGTTGCCAGTGTACTAAATGATATTTATGATGATTTAAATAATGGTAAAGTAAAATGGAATGAAGTCGAAAATTACGGAGATAAAAAATTAAAGGAACAAGAAAAAGAAGAAGGAGTTTTATCAAACATATCAAAAATATCTAAAACTTTTACTGACTATGAAGGCTTGATTTATGACGGAGCATTTTCTAATCATATTACAGAAGTAAAACCTGTGATGATAGAAAATGAAAAAGAAGTAACAGTAGAAGAAGCCAGAAAAAAAGCTGAAGAAGTTTTAAAAAACACAAAAGACGATGTACAAATCGAGTATATAAAAGAAAAAGGAGAATCAAAAGGAAATTTAGATTTATATTTATTTGAAGCAAAATATAAAAATAGAGAAGAAACAATTGATTTAGAAATAACTAAAAAAGGAGGTTTATTATCGCTTTTTATAACAGATAGAGATGTAAAGAACAAGAAAAAGACAGAAAAAGAATGTGAAGAAATAGGAAAAGAATATCTTAAGAAAATAGGAATAGAAAATGTAAAAGCAACTTACTATTTAGAGATAGAAAATATGATAACAATAAATTATGCAATGGTTCAAGATAATATTACTTTATATCCTGATCTAATTAAGGTAAAAATAGCAATGGATGATGGAGAGGTATGTTCAGTTGAAACTACAGGATATATATTTAATCATAAAGAAAGAACAGATATAAAGCCAGAAATAACAATTGAAGAAGCAAGAAATGTATTAAATAAAAATATAAAAGTATCAGAAGAGTCAGTAGCAATTATACCAAATGAATCTAAAAAAGAAGTATTAACTTATGAATTTAAAGGTAGAATAAATGATAAAGATTTTATTATTTACGTAAATGCTAAAACAGGTGAGGAAGAACAAGTCCTACTTATAATAAATACACCAGGAGGAACTTTGACAATGTAGATTACTTAGATTATTAATAAATACAAAGTTGAAAGGAATTGTATTGTATGATAAAATAATGATGGTGATAGATATGGTTAATATATTTGAAAAATATAAAGCTAAGTATATAGATTATATAAAAGAA
>CALXJE010000038.1 GCA_944388545.1 uncultured Clostridia bacterium | reverse complement strand
AAAAGATCCTGCTGCATATATAAAGTTAGATATTGCCAGTGCTACAATTAATAGTATTATTATAACAATATATTTTGTTTTTTCTTTTATTTTCATTTAAATATTCCTCCTCTATCTTTGAACTATTGTAGATGTACCCATAATATGATTCTTAATCATCATGTAATCTTTTGACGTTATTTTTCCATCATTATATGTATCTGCTGATTTTGCTGTTATGCCTGATATTGTAGATGTACCCATAATATGGTTCTTTATCATCATATAATCTTTTGATGTTATTTTTCCATCTCCTGAAACATCTCCGTATATAATAATGTTATACTCACAAACCAATTCGTTTTCAGAAGTTAATATTTGAATTTTACTTCCTGTTCCAACCAAACCATCGTCAGTTAATGTTGTATCTGCATTATTTTTTATAACTATACTATAATTGGTTTGTATTTTATCTTTTAAATCTTTTACTTTAGTTTCAGGACTAACTTTTGATATCATATCTGCATCAACTTTTAAACTTTCGTCTATAATAATTTCATCTTCCTTTAGCTCTCTTACTTTTATAATTGCTGTTGCCTTTATTGATGTTCCTTTTAATGTTACAGTTATATTTGTTTCACCTTCAGCTAATCCTATTATTTTTTCATTTTCCACTTTTGCAATATCTTCATTTTCTATTTTAACATCGTATTCTGATATGTCTGTATCTGATATTATAACATTAAACGTTGTTCTTCCATCTTTAATTATATTGTATTCATCCTTATTTAATGCTATTGATGGATCCTTATCTGTA
This sequence comes from uncultured Clostridia bacterium, assembly GCA_944388545.1. Lineage (GTDB taxonomy): Bacteria > Bacillota > Clostridia > TANB77 > CAG-465 > CALXJE01. The sequence continues at coordinate 22,842 of CALXJE010000038.1, read as the reverse complement.
ACTGTTACTACACATGTTGCTGTTTTGCCCTGATCTTTTGTAGTTGCAGTTATTACTGCTGATCCAGCTTTAACACCTACTACTTTTCCTGAAGCATCTACAGTAGCTATACTACTATTTGAACTACTCCATATTACATCTTTAAAATTAGCATTAGTTGGTTCAACTGTTGCAGTTAATGTCATTGCATCTCCAACTTTTATTGTTTTACTTGACATATTTAATTTAACTGATGTAACTTTATTGTATTTATATTCATGCACATAATAATTCCATACATATCCTTCTATTTTTTTACCATCCACTTCAAATTCTACATAATCCCAACCAGTGTCAATACCTTTTTTAACTCTTTTTAATATTGTCTTTTTATTTATATCACTAGATTCTGTTAAAGTATACACAACATTGCTCGAATTTGAAGAGTCGGCAGAAGACCTTATTCTAAACACATCTGTACTATCATTTGTATCAGGATCGTCTAAATATACCATTGTATTATCATTTTCATAATATCCAATTGTAGGTACCGGTGATGCTATAGATGGCATGTTATCATAAATAGGTATATAAAATGTATATTTATTATTTAATGTTCCTGCTCTACTTAATCCATTATATGTAATTTTTGATTCACTCATAGGTGCTGATATATTAGTCATGTATTGAGATGAAAGCATTGTAACTGCATTTCCATAAGGATTAGCCACATCAAATTTCTGAAAATATACTGTGTTTTGTCCCCATTTAACATAGTTTTTATTTAGCCAATCCATTCCTCCTGCAATTGCCTTTTCTGGTGTATTCCATCCCATAGAATAAGCTAAATTTATACCGGCTTGTACTGCTCCATTTCCGTCTCTTGCACCTATGTTAAAGAAGTTATAGTAACCAGGATATTTAGAATTTTTTCCATTTATAGATCCATTGTTTATTGTATCACATCCCGTTTCTTGTCTTATTCGTGATATAATAAATGTTGGTGCTATTTTTTTATCATTTCCTACTTTTTTTATTATACTAGCATAAGATGTATTTGCCATTGGTGTTCCGTGTGCTACTGCATTTACTGCAGCTTCTGTATCTGAATCAATGTTTGCATCAATTACTCTAAATTGAAATATTCCTTGATCATTTAGAAAATTTCTAGGGTCTAATGTATATGCAACTGCTTCTCTTGATGCAAGAACAAAACCTGCTGCGTTATACGAACTACTACCGGCAGATTCTAATCTTTTCCATGCATCTCCATAAGCTGAATCTTGTACTCTAGAATATGTTCCTGATGATTCTGAGTTAAGAACTGTATTCCAATCCAAATGTGTATAAAAAGCTTTTATTGTCCAATTTGGATGTTTTTTCTTCAAATCATTTATGTAACTTTGATAGCTTGCAGGAAAATTATCTGAAATAGTTGACTGTACATATCCATAACATTTTTCTTTCCCTACAGTAAAAATCAATATAAATAAAAATAAAGCATATATATATATTCTTTTCTTTTTAAAATAACCTCTTAACATTTTTCAATAATCACTCCATTATATTACTTTGGTATATTATATCAAAAAAAGAAAAAAATGTATACTTTTTTGTAAAATAATCACAAAAAATATACATTATTATCAATTATTACTTATTTAACTTTATAACTAATTTATCATCTTCAATATTTGAAGCATATTTTTCTAAATTAGAATTATTTTTAAGCTCATTTAAGAAATCTTTATTTGCTGTATCACTTACATCTTTATATAATTTAACTGTAGTTTTATTTTCTATATATGTAGGTGTTATGTCAATTTTTTCAATAGTTCCTTCTAAATTAATATCAAAATTAAAAATTGCTGATTTTTTCCCATATTCATTATTTGTATCATGAATTAAATATCCTAAACTATATATTATAATTTTTCCTTTATATTCTTCTACAGGGTATATTCCAAGAGAATGTCCTCCTAAAACCATATCAGCTCCAGAATTAATTATTTCTCTTGCAAACCATCTCATAACATCTGTAACTTGATGCGTATTTTCTTTTCCATAATGTGTCATAACTATAACAGTATCTGCCTTGGTTTTTGCCTCTTTAATGCTGTTTTTTATTTTATTTAAATCATATATATACATTCCCGCATCTATATAATTTCTAGTATTTCCAATTACTACATTGTTAACTCCTATAAAAGCTACTCTTACCCCATTTTTTTCTGCATACGCTATATCATTTTCAAGACCTATTATATCTATATCATTTTTCCTTAATACGTCAATTGTATTTATAAACATATTCTGTGAAAAATCAAGCATATGATCCGTTGCAATGTTTAATGCATCTATACCAAGAGCACTAAAAGAATTAGCTATACTCTCATTTGCTATATATTTTGTCTTTGTATCAGATAGGTCTTTTACGCTTGTTATATTAGTAGCTAAACTGGAAACGGTATAATCTGCTTCTGTTGTATACGATGCTATATTCTTAAAAGCAAGTGCATAACTATTATTGCTCCAAGAATTTCCTCCCATCATTATTTCTCCAAGAGCTGTTATATTTATTCCTTGATATTCATCCTTTTTATCATTTTCAATAGAGATACTATTATCAATGATATTATTAAAATTGTCTTCTGTTATACTAGAATTTTGTTCATTTTTAGCTGACTGCATAGTATCTTCTTTATATATTTCAACACTTGCTCTTTCTTCTGTATTATTACTTGAAACAGTTTTAGTTGGTCTTGGATTACTAGTAAAACTATATATACCATATATAGAAACTATTGCTACTAAAATTGTAACCACCGATATAACAAACATATTAATTTTTTTTAATTTATTATTCCTAGCATTTGCTCTGTTTCTAATGAGATTAAAACCACGTCTTGAATTGTGCCACATAAATTTTCATCCCCTCTTACCTTAACCATTATATAATTCTTTGTATAGCCATATAAATAGCCATCATTGTATGATTCAAAAAGCACCGAAACTCTTTTATTTAAATATTTGGATAAATAGTCATGCATATATTTTTCACTAAGTAATAACAACGTATTACTTCTTTCTTTTTTCACATTACCATCAACTTGTCCATCCATTTTTGCTGCAACTGTAAAATTTCTTTTTGAATATTTGAACACATGTAGTTTCATAAGATTCATTTTTTTAATTGTATTTATAGTATCTTTAAATTCATTGTCAGTTTCTTTGGGGAAGCCTACTATAACATCAACTGATATAGAAGCATCCTTAAATATTTTTTTAATGTTCTTACATACATCTATAAGTAAATTTTTATCATATTTTCTATTCATTCTCTTTAAAACATCATTGTTGCCACTTTGCATAGATATATGAAAATGTGGGCAAAATTTCTCAATATTATTTAATCGTTTCAAATTGTCCACCGTTAGAAATCTTGGCTCTATAGAACTTATTCTTATTCTTTCTATTCCTTTTACTTCAGATACCTTCTTTATAACATCTATTAAGTCTAAACCATCTTCTAAATCTTGTCCATAAGAAGCTACTTCTATACCAACTAATACAATTTCTTTAACATTATTTCTAGCCAAATTTTCTGCTTCTTTCTGTATTTCTGTCAAATTTCTACTTCTTACTCTTCCTCTTACATAAGGGATTATACAATAAGAACAAAAATTATTGCAACCATCTTCTATTTTAATATTCTCTCTTACCTCGTAACCATGTTTTAATACACCTTGATGTCTATATCTTTTTTCTTTTGATATATCTTCTATATATAACGTTTTTTTATTTTTATTTAAAAATTCCTCTATAAAATCAGTTGCTTTATTTTTATCGTTATTCCCTATTATTATATCTGCATCTATTTTTTTACTATTTTCTTTTAAACTTTCTGCATAACATCCTAAAACAACCATAATTGCTTTTGGGTTTCTTTTTCTTAGTTTTCTTATAATTTGTCTCGTTTTTCTATCACTCATATTAGTAACACTACAGGTATTTACACAATATATATCTGCTTTAACTTCTGAATCTACTATTTCATATCCCTTTGATTCAAAGTTTTCTTTTAACAAATTTGTTTCATATTGATTTACTTTACACCCGTAATGTATAAAATGCAATCTTTAACTTTTTCTCCATTTTCATACTAATAATTATATCATATAACAAAATTAAATGGTATACTTTTGTTTAATCACTTTATAAATTTTGTAAAATAAAGCGATAGAATATCATGATGTGCACTCAAAAACTTAATCTCTTTTTATTAGGCATCATTAATTCTATCACTTTTTTTTACATTTCTTTTAAATAATCATTATATAATTGTTCAATTTTATCCCAATCTATTATATTAAATTGATCATCAAGATATTTTGCTTTATTAACTTGAACATCTAAATAATATGCATGCTCCCATAAATCTATCATAAATATAGGCTTCATTCCATACATAATAGGATTCTCTTGATTTTCTACAGTTATTATTGTCAATTCACCATTTTCATCTAACACAAGACAAGCATATCCAACTCCTATTATATCCATAGCGGCTTGTTTTATTTCTGTTTTAAAATTTTCTATAGAACCATATTTTCTTACTAAATCATCTGCTAGTTTACCTTTTATTTCCTTCATATTTGGTTTACACAAAACACCAAATAATGCTTCGTGATTAAATATTCCTCCTGCATTCTCTATAAAATCATCTTCCAAATCTATAGGAATTTGAGAATAATTAGTTAATATTTTCTTTATAGACCAACTTTTATACCCTTCATTCTCTTCCATTAATTTATTTAGTCCATTTACATATTTGTTTAAATATTCATAATGATTTTTTAAAGTTGCTTCACTTGTGTTTGGAGTACACTCATTAAATTGTATCGGCATAGCCGTTGTTACAAAAGGATATTTCTGATCTAATATACTATCCATAGTTTCTTTCATAATTATTACCTCCTAAAACTATAGAAATATTATTTTCAAAAATATAATATTTATACTTTAAACTAATATAAAAAATAAGTACTGATAAAAAATTTATCAATACTCCTGAATTTTTAATTTTTATTTAAATCTATTATAACATTAACAATATCATCTACTGCTTTAGGTCTTCCTATTAATTTGGTCATTTCAATAAGTTGTTCCACTCTTACTTTGTTTTTTATAAGAGTATTAATTTGATGAGATAATGGCTCACCATCATATGCTCTTATAGCAGTTCCATTGTTTGTAAAATAAATAGCATTTTGTTCTTCTTGACCTGGAATTGGATTTATTATAAGCATAGGTTTATTCATAATTAAACATTCTGTTGATGTAAGACCTCCCGGTTTTGATATTACAAAATCACACATATTCATTAGGGCTGGGACATCATCTGTATATCCTAAAACAACTATTTTTTTATCAGATTCACTTGCCATAGCTTCAAATTTTAATTTTTGTTTTTCATTCTTGCCAGATACTGCAACAATTTGAAAATCGCCATCTGTTTTTATTAGCTCTTCAAAAATATCTTTTGATTGACCTATCCCTTGACCTCCACCTGCAAAAAATAAAAATGTGAGTTTATCTTTTAATCCATATCTTATTAAAGTTTCTTGTCTATCATATTTTTTTGTAAATTTTAAAGAAGTTGGTATTCCTGTAATAACTACTTTGTCTTTATTTATACCATATTTTATACAATCATCTTTCATTTCTTCAGTTGCAACTAATAATTTATCATAATATAAATGATCTTCAAGCCAAATATTATGAACTTCATAATCTGTTATAAGAGTTATTAATTTTGCATCTGTTTTATTCTTTTTTTTCAAATATGCACATGTTTTAGATACAAATGGATGTGTAGAAACTATTACATCTGGATTTACTGATCTTAATAACTTTTTTAACCTTATAGTAAGACCCTTATGCACAAGCTTTGCAATCTCATTTAGTGTATTTCTTTCTTGAGTATCTGCTTTAGAATATATTGCTCCCCACGCACTTGGAACAAGTTTTGTCATATTTGCATAACCTTTAACAACTATTTTATTTGCAATTCTACTGGAATATTCTAGGCCATCTTCAAAAACAACATCTATATCCTTATGATGTTCTTCTAACTTTTCTTTTATTGCTTCTGCAGCTTTATAATGTCCATTACCTGCTTTAGCATAAAGTATTAATACTTTCATATTTCCTCCCCAATATTAAAGCACAATTAACTATGCCTTTGTACTATGTACAAATATAGCAGTATTATATTATATATGTTATTAAAATTCAACTATATAAAAAAATATTTTATAATAGTAATATTAAGAGTATTTAACTATATTTCAATTTACATAAAAAAAGAGCATTCTTTACGAACACTCTTATATTTGGCTGGGATACTAGGATTCGAACCTAGGAATGTCGGAATCAGAATCCGATGCCTTACCACTTGGCGATATCCCAATGTGAATATATTATACTATTAAAAATATCGTTTTTCAATAGTAAATTAGCATATTCACTCTAAATTATTATTAATAAAATTAAATAAATTTTTACCCATTATATCTTGAATGTTTTCTTTACTAAATCCTCTAATTAACATACATTCCTCAAGCTTATTTATATCTTTTACTCCTTTAAGATTCTCTGGCAATTCTTTTTTATCTACTCCATCAAAATCACTTCCAACACATATATATTCTATTCCTACCAAATCTCCTATATATTCAATGTGTCTTACGATGTCTTTTATTGTAGCTTCTTTTTTATTTGTTAAAAACTTTGAACAGTAGGTAACTCCAATAAGTCCGCCTGTTTTAGCAATTTCCTTTATTTGTATATCAGTTATATTTCTTCTATTATTACATAAACTATATACATTTGAATGAGATGCAATTATTGGCTTATTAGAAATACTTAATATATCCCAAAATGTTTTTGGAGAAGAATGGGATACATCTATTATCATATTAATTTCATTCATTATATTTATACATTTTTTTCCAAAACTAGTAAGTCCAAAATCATAAATTGCTTGATTACCTGCTCCAAGTTGATTATCTCCATTCCAAGTAATTGTTATTAGTCTTATTCCTTGTTTATATAAATTGTATATGTTATCTTCTTTTCCATCTAAGGCCAATCCATTTTCTATTGTTAAAAGAGTTCCTAATTTATTTTCATTTATAACTTTATATATATCAGATTTTCTATTTATTCTAACTATATCCTCTCTAAATTTTTGTTCTTCTCTAAAGTAATAATTTAATATCTCCTTTGTTCTTTTATAACCTCTATTTATATATTTATCATGAATAAAACAAGCTAAAAATTGTATATATGGTAATTTTTCCTCTACATCTACTAAATTAAAACTTAATTTCCTGTTATCTAAACTATAATTATTATCTAATGCAAATTCAATTGTATCTGCATGACAATCTATTTTTATATTTTTCATATCTATACACTCCTATATATAAAGTATATTAATAAAAAATATATAAATGCATTATATATTGACTTCTAATTAAGACATATTTTATGTTCTTTTTCAACTATTTATTTTTCATAGTATTATCTTTTTATATAATAACAAAGAACACTGAAATTAATCAGCGTTCTTTGTTTACCTATTTCTTATTTAGGTTGTGGTCTACTTCCACCAGGTCCAGGCGGTGGCGGTTTAGGTCCAGCAAACATAATGGCTTTCTCCTTTCTTTATATTTGTTATTGTTTTAATCATGACCATATGTTTTACCAGTATCATGATTATAACCTCTGTGAAAATGCCCCTTGTCAGAATTACTTGGCCCATATATGTTTATAGAATGGTCCGTCTCTTGAACTTTATTACCATACTTGTCAGGATACGTAAATTTTCCACACCCTGCATCCATAATGTCTTCTTCCAATGATTGCTTACCCTCACGTGAAGTATCGTACTTGCCATCCCATTTACTCATTATTTATCACTCCTTATTAAAGTTTGATATTATAGTATAAACTACTTGTTTATTATATCATATATCCAAATTTATGTCAACTCTAATATTGTAATAAATAAATTGTACCTAGCTTATTTAAAATTGCTATTTTGTTGTTTCCTTTCAACAAATTGCTCTACTCTCATATGAAGATGATACTTTTCTCTTAAATCTGATATTTCTTTCATCATAGGAGATTTATGATGTTTATCTAATGCACTTTGATTTTCCCATATATCTATTAACAAAACTGTTTCTTTATCATCCATTGGAAAAAAATATTCATATCGCTTATTTCCTTCTTCTGCTCTTACTCTATCTACTAAACCACTTGATACCATTTCTTCTGCAAATTTTTTTGCATTTCCATTTTTTCCTGTATAATATATATTAATTATTAAACTCATAACCAACACCCCTTTTTAGTTTACTCTTTCAATAGTAACTGTAAAATCTCTACTCATGTTTTCTAAAATTTCTGTTCCAGATTCTATTGTCCCTAACTTGTATAAGGAATTTGAATATGTAAAATCTTTATAAAATAATGATATATTTCCCCATGGAGCATAATACGAAAAATCTCCCGTTTCCGGTGTATATCCAGAAGGTAATCCTTCTACTGATAATTCTTTTGATAATGTTGCAATCTTTTCTGTATTATTAAAATCTTCAAAAGTTAATGTTAGTGGTAGCATTTCTAGAAAATCTCTACTTGCTACATTATCATCTAATCTTACAAATATTTCATTTCCGTTTACAGTTAATTTTATTCTTATATTTTCCATACTTACTTCTTCTCCTTCACTTTGTGAATTTTGAGATTCATTTGCATTAGAAATATTATCATTTATAATATTTTCTGTCATATTATCATTAGTATCATTTTGAGCAGTTTCTTGATCTAAGCTATTATTACTTTCCATGCTCTTATTTTCTCTTGAATTAAAATATACAATACCTGTTATAATACTAGCTATTATAATCAATAAAATTATAATCAAAACAATTTTTTTCATTTACCTTCTCCTTAAAATCCTATTTCAGCTAGCCATTCATTTACTGCACTTTGCGAATTTTCTACATTGTCATCTCTTATTGATAATCCTTCAGTTACAGTTGCATTTGGTTCTTCATCTTCTATGTCACTTGGTGTACCAGAAAGTCCTGATCCTCCAGAAGTTACGAATGGTGCTATTGTTTTTCCAGATAAATCATATGCATCTAAAAAAGTATATATTGCCATTGGCATATCTCCCCACCAAATTGGAAATCCTAAAAATATAGTGTCATACCCATCTATATTATCTATTTGTGTACTTAAAGCTGGTCTTGCATTTTCTCTTTGTTCTTCTTGTGCTATATCTAATAAGTCGTTATAGTTATTAGTATATTGTTTTTCTGTTTCTAATTTTATAATATCTCCACCTACTGTTTCATGTATAAAGTTTGCAACAGTTTCTGTATTTCCTGTATGTGAGAAATATACTACTAATACATTTCCATTTTCACTTTCTTGATTATCTATTTGTTCCTGACTACCTGTCTGATTCTCACTACTTACTTGATTTTGTACTGTATTTGTATTTTCACTATTTCCTGCTAAATTAATAGCTACAATTATTCCTATTACTAATATTATTAATATTAAAGCTACCAAAACTATTACTTTTTGGTTCATAATATTCCCTCCTTAACTTAATAATTTTAAAATTCCATTATAGGTAATTTCATATATAGACATATATCTAAATGGTACTTTAGCTTTTTCCATTGCTGTTCTTTGTTTTTTTGTCACCTCTGCATAAGGATATATTCCATACATAAATGGAAAAAATAAAAATAAAAAATTATTCTTTTCTTTTTCACTCATTTTAGTAAAAAATTTATCGATACATTTTTTAACTGCGCTTATTGCTTTCCCGTAAGCACTTTTAAATTTTATTAATTCTTCTATTCTACTATTTGCTTCCATATCGTACATATTCATTGAAAGTAGCTTTAATAAATTTTTCCTTTTTTCAATTGTATGAGCCAGCTTATCTGCAAATATTTCTTTAGATAATACTGAATTTTTTTCATATAATTCTTCCAAATCTTTTATCCATCTTTCATATTCTTTTGTAAAAAGTGCAAGAAAAATTTCTTCTTTTGTTTGAAAATAATAATATATAGAGGTACGAGAAAAGGTTGTTTCTTCTCCAATAGCTTTTATTGTTATATCCTTAAAACTATTATCTTTATATAATTTTTCACAAGCTTTTATAATCTCTTCTTTTCTATCTTCTACTTCCTTTGTCATAATTTTCTCCTTTATATTGTTTTTCGACACTGTGTCATATGTTAAATATTTAATATCACTTTTTTGACACTGTGTCAATAGTTTTTTGTATTTTTATACATATTACAAAAAAATAAATGTAAGTATCTAACTATTTACATTTACTTAAATTATATATTAATAATATAAATTTACTAAAAAATAGGGAATAAAATCTTAATCCTAATTTAAAAGACGTGATTTAATAAGACTTTTAAAAAATTATTTCTGAAAAATAATATACCTAATAAAATTAGTTCTGAAGCATTAGGTCATTTTGACATACATATAGAAAAATATTATCAAAACTTAGATATTAAACTTTCTTGTAAAATTATTAACGATGTTAAATGGGAGACTTGATTTAAAAAACTCCAGTAAACCACTTAAACAAACAAAAAAGTGCTGACGTTTATTTCTTCAACACTTTGATATCCCTATATTTTATACCGAATAAAATAATAATTGGCTGGGATGGCTGGATTCGAACCAACGAATGCCACAGTCAAAGTGTGGTGCCTTACCGCTTGGCTACATCCCAATATATTGCTTGTGTGGGGTGGATAATGGGGGTCGAACCCATGACCTCTGGTGCCACAAACCAGCGCTCTAACCAACTGAGCTATATCCACCACGTACACATTATTTTACCTAATTTAACGCTATTTGTCAAGCGTTTTTATTATACTTAATGTTTTTTCTGATATTTTTGCTATAAACCCTTTAGTATAAACAATTTCTCCATCTATACTAACAGGTAATTTTTTACTTGATGAAATAGTTATTTTCTTTCCTTTAAAAATATCTACAACCTTTATATCTTCATGTTCTCCTTTAACTAATTTAGGAAGATAAATTAGTTTTTGAATTAAAGTAGTATTTTTAACTATACATATATCTAAATATCCATCTTGAATATCAGCTTTTGGAAGCATTTTAATGCCTCCACCACAATATTTATTATTCCCTATAGCAACTAGTGTATACTTTCCTTTCATTATTTTATCATCTATTCTAATTTTCATCTTGTATATTCTTGGTGAAAATATAGTATACAATATAGATAACTTATATTTAATATTACCAGATATTAATGGTATTTTCCTAAAATATTTCAGATTATCTCCTATCGCTGCATCTAAACCTGTATTAATCATATTAACAGCTACCCTGTTTTTAACAAGTATTGCATCTACTTTTTCAATATCATTTGAAATACTTTCTTTTATTATTCTTCTTATACTTTTATATGAATTTACTGCTCTTGAAAAATCATTTCCTGTACCTTTAGGTACAACTACCAAAGATATATTACTCTTACTGTTTATAGCTGATGCTACTTCTGATATTGTTCCATCTCCACCTACCACATATACAACAATATCTTCATTTTTATATTTAATATTATATTCTAATACTATTTCTGTTGCATGTCCAATATACTCAGTAAATTCTATAAATATATCATTATTTTTGATTGTGTAATCATTCTGTAAATTATTAAAAACTTTCTTTATCGTCTTGGCATATTTGCCTCCTCTTCTACTACCTGAACAAGGATTAACTATGACAAGTCTTATCATTATATCAATTTATCTCCTAACTTTTTACCACCTATTATATGAAAATGTAAATGTTTTATTGTTTGTCCACCATCTTCTCCTATATTTGTTATAACTCTATATCCTTTTCTATCAACCATAGCTATTTTTGCTATTTTAGGTATAAGTTCAAAAATTCTTTGAACCTCTTTACTGTTTCTTTCTGTTATATCATTTATACTCTCTATATGGATTTTAGGTATAACTATTATGTGTACTGGTGCTACCGGATGAATATCTTTAAATGCATAAACATCCTTATCTTCATATACTTTTTGTGATGGTATTTGCTTTGTTGCTATTTTACAAAATAAACAATCCATAAATGTATCCTCCTCTTTATTCTAATATAGCCTTTATTCTTCTAACTCCTGAAGAACTTGCTTCTTCTTTTTTTATTTTAAAATGGCCCAATTCTTTTGTATTTTTTACATGTGGACCTCCACACAATTCTTTTGAAATATCTCCTATACTATATACTGTTACCACATCTGGATACTTTTCAATAAACATGCATTCTGCTCCTGATTTTATAGCTTCTTCTTTTTTCATTTCAGTCGATATAACATCTATTCCTTCGTCTATCCATTGATTTACTAATTCCTCAACTTTTTTCTTTTCGTCATCAGATAATTTATGATCACAAGAAAAATCAAATCTCATTCTCTCTGAAGTAATATTAGAACCTTTTTGATGCACATTTTTATCTATCACTTTTTTTAATGCTGCATTTAATAAATGTGTTGCTGTATGATACTTTATTGTTTGCTCACTATTATCTGCAAGTCCTCCTTTAAATTTTTGTTCTGCCCCCTGTCTTGATTTTTCTTGATGCTCTTTAAAAAACTTTTTAAATCCTTCCATATCACATTCAAAACCATTTTCTTTTGCTAATTCTTCTGTGACTTCTGGTGGAAATCCGAAAGTATCATATAATCTAAATATAGTTTTACCATTTAATTTATATATTTCTTGTCTCTTTAAATTTTGAGTTGTCTTAGAAAATTCTTTTAAACCAATTTCTAGTGTTTTATTAAATTTAATTTTTTCATCTTTTAATACTTCTATAACTATATTTTTATTTTCTTTAATTTCAGAATAATAATTTTCATATTTAGCTATAATCAATCTAGCAATTTGTTCTTCCCAATCACTATTTATATCTATATTTAAATTTCTTGCATAGCGTATAACTCTTCTTATAAGTCTTCTTAAAATATATCCTTGATCTGTATTAGAAGGTTTTATTCCTGCAGGATCTGCACTTATAAATATAGCACATCTTAGATGATCTGCTATAATTCTCATAGCCTTTTCATTTCCTTTATATGAACAATTTGATACTTCTTCTATCTTTTCTATTATATCTCTCCAAATGGAAGACTCATAATTATCATTTACTCCTTCGAGTATAGCTGTAACCCTTTCCATTCCCATTCCTGTATCTACGTTTTTAATTGGAAGCTCTGAAAAGCTACCATCTTCTTCATGCATATATTGCATAAAAACATTATTCCAAATTTCAACCCATCTATCATCCTCTGGATCAAATTCTGTAGGTATTTCATCATTACTTCTAAAGTAAAAAATTTCTGTATCTGGTCCACAAAGTCCTGTTAATTCCATATTAGGCCACCAATTATCTTCTTCTCCCATAAATTTTATTCTTTCTTCAGGAATTCCTACCTCTTTCCAATAACCGGCTGTTTCATTATCTGGCTCTACAAATTCATTTCCCTTAAATACAGTAACTGCAAGTCTATTTACTGGTATCTCTAGAACTTTAGTTAAAAACTCAAAACTATAACTTACTGCATCTTTTTTAAAATAATCTCCAAGAGACCAATTCCCGAGCATTTCAAAGAAAGTATGATGGGTTGTATCTCCAACTGAGTCTAAATCGTTAGTTCTAACGCATTTTTGATAGTCACATAGTCTTTTCCCATATGGATGAGTTTGTCCTTTTAAATAAGGAACTAATGGTTGCATACCAGCAGTATTAAATAATACCGATGGATCATTTTCAGGAACTAATGGAGCCGATGGTATTTTTACATGTCCCTTACTTTCAAAAAAATCTATATATTTATTTCTTAAATCAATTGCCTTCATCTATTATTTCCTCCATAGAAATTAATTTTTACGTTAATTATTATATTATATATACATATAAAAATCAATCAAATAACTTTTAAATTAAATAAAAAACATATCTCTACATTTTATATAGAGACATGTTTTATCTTCCTATTTCTGTTGAAATTCTATCTATTATTTATATGTATTTATTAAATATTTCTTAATTATATATTACTTCCTATATATATTTTTTTAATAGTTTATAATTCTAGCTTTCTAATTCTTCTAAAAACATATATAACTCTTCTACCGTTTCTGCTTCTATTCCCTCTTCCAATCTAAATGCAAGATCTGGCCTTATACTTTCCTTTTGAATATCAGTATCTTGATATTTTTCATATTCACCTTTTTCTGAATATCTATATATTACTACATTATCTTTATCAAATTTTAACATATAATGGTTACCACATTTGCAATCATAAGTCTTTTCAAACATTAATATTCCATCACTATCTTTTACAAGTTTGTATCCACTATTTTCTTTTTCTATTTTCTCTAATTCTCTTTGCCTAATTTCATTCATATTTGCTCCGTACTCATTACTTCTATTTTCAGAAGCATGATCACATTCTTTATATATATCTACATATACTATTTCTATATCTTCTGTTTCTTCATCTTCTTCATAAATATTATTATATACTTCTACTTCTTTATTACTTACCTCTTCTGCTTTTTCCATATATTTATCTTCACTATCTGCGACATCATTACCGTTTCTAGAAACAGCTAATCCTATTAATATACCTCCAGTCAAAAGAACTAACATACATACAACAACAAAAAGCTGATACAACTTTTTTCTATCATCCATAAAATCACCTTACCTTTTATTTACAGGTATATTATTTGTACATAATTTATTAAATATTCACTTTTTGTATTTTTTTACAATTATTAAATATTTACTTTAATTCCTCCTACTTTTTCCGTAATATATGTCTTTATATTATATTTATTTAAGATGTTAACTGTTTCTTTACTTGGATGATTATATACTTTTTTCTTTGCAGAAATTATAGCATACCTTGGCATTAGATTTTGTATAAAATATTCGGATGATGATGTTTTAGATCCATGATGTGCAACTTTTATTAAGTCAATTTTGTTTATATTTATTTTATTTAAATTTTTTAATATATATTTTTCACTTGCTTTTATACTGTCGCCTGTAAATAAGTAATTCTTTTTATTCAAACTTATGTTAAAAACTAAAGAGTTGGCATTTTCATTTTCATCCATACTCTCTCCTAATTTTATATATTTACTATTTGGATTAACTATATCAATATTAATTTTATTTATTTTTATATTATCTCCTGATTTTACAATAATTTGCTTAATAGCTTTATTACTTATCCATTTTTTAAATTTAACATACTCTTCTGTTTTAACTTCATAAGGATATGAATAAATAACATATTCTATTTTATAGTCTTTAATAATATTTTCTAATCCATTTGTATGGTCGCTATGAAAATGAGATATTATGAGTGCATCTATTTTTTTTATATTTTCTTTCTCAGAAAAAGATTTAAAAATGTATGACGTATCATTTGTAATAGAACCTGAATCTATCATTACTACACTATTTCTATACTTTACCACTATCATTTCACCTTGTCCTACATTAAAAAAGTATATATAATTATCAAAAAAACTACTATGTATATACCAAAGACATACTAGCACACACAAAATATATAGTACTTTTTGTTTTAACAAATTTAATTGATAGTTAAATAACTTCTTCTTATTTTTTGCTTTAAATTTAATACAAAGAATCAAAATATATAAATAATATATAAATATAAAAAATATTGGAAAAGATTTTACAGATATATTTATATTTATTTTATCTATAGTAGATGTTATATTTATTAATAATTTTAAAGCTAACTCTAATATATAATAAACTATTGATGATATATAAGGGATTTTTGTAATAAAAATTGATATAATACCTAAAATATTTATAAAACTGGATAATGTTGAAATTAATAGATTAGACAAAATAAATATTAATGAAAATGTATTAAAATAAAAAATACTTAATGGAAGTATTAAAATATTAGATGATATTGTTATAGATAAAATCATCGCTATTTTGCACAATACGTTAGATAGAATTTTGTTTTTTATATTCCATTTTATTTTACTTTCAAGAAAATTATATATATTATTAGAAAATTTTGATATTCCCATTATTGCTAAGAATGAAAACAACATTCCCATATTATATATTCTAAAAGGATTATTAATAAGAATCAAAAATAAAGTAATAATTAGTGACTTATCAAGAGACATGTTTATTCCTCTATACTTACATATAATTAGAATTATACTCATTATACCAGCTCTTAATACAGAGAGTTCTAAACTTGCTATGATACAAAAAATAACTATTGATATAACCTGTATAAGTATAATAACTTTTTGATTAATCTTTGTTCTACTAAGTAAAACTGTTATGATAACTAAAATTATACTTAAATTCGAACCAGAAACAGCCGTTATATGACCAATACCTATATTGTTAAATTTTATCTTTATATCTTGATCTAAACTTCTTGTATCACCATATAGCATGCTCTTTAATAGTTCTGCCTCTCTAGAGTCTAAATTTTTGTTTATATTAGACGATATTCTTTCTTTAACACTATATATCGATTTAATAATATTTTTTCCAATATTATCCACATATTCCACATCATAAGCATTAATAACACCATGAATTCCTTTAGAATTTAAATATTTTCTGTAATTAAACTCTCCTATATTTCCTAATGTTTCTGGTATTAATATTTTCCCATTTACATTTATATTATCGCCATATCTAAAAGTAGTTATTTTTTTTAATTTTTTTTCATTAAAATTTTTCTTATTATTATATTTATTCTTTATATATATATTTAATAAAAATTTATCACCATTTAATTTTACAATATATACTATTTTACTATCATCTTGCTTTTGTTTTTCAATAATCATTATAGTATATTTTTTATTTTTTTTATCACTATCGTATTTACTGGTATAACTATAAATCTTATATATCAAATTAAATAAATATATTAATATAACAATAACAAATAGCCATTTTCTATTTATTATACTATCACCTTCTTTTTATAAAAATTATGTAAACTATTGACATGATAGTTTGTTTATGCTATAATGTAAATGTAGTTGATATTACTACATCTAATAAAATAATTTTTAAGGAGGAATTATTAAAAAATAATAAATTAAGAGAGATTTGTTTTTTCAGCAATAAATACTAAAAATGTGAGGTGAGAAAATGCTTCGGATCAGCACAGGGTTTACTTAGTTATAATTTAACAAATACCTATAATAGTAGCCCTATCCCTAAGTAACCTTTTTAAAATTTCGGAGGTAGTTAACATGTTTAACTCTGGTTTTACTTAGTGACAAACTGATTTAAAATGGTTTTGGTTTTACAATTTTAATACGTTCAAATTTGACTATGGATTTACTTAGTAACAAGCCATATTAATACTTTGGTTTTTCTGATTAAATCAAGTCCCCCTTATAATGATAATATATAGTAGCGCTTAATAAAGCGCTACTTTTATTATACATAGTTTAACTATATAATTAAATATATAGCCAAAAATATACTAAAACTAGACACTAAATTAAATAAAGTTTCATATTCATTTATTGACTTAAATATTTATTAGTTATATACTTATATCAATATATTTTCATATATAAAGGAGGTTAATATGATTGAAATAAGATGGCATGGAAGAGGTGGTCAAGGAGCTAAAACTGCATCTTTACTACTTGCTGACGTTGCATTTAATACTGGAAAGTTCATTCAAGGATTTCCTGAATATGGTCCTGAAAGAATGGGAGCGCCTATAACCGCATATAACAGGATAAGTGATACTCCTATTAGAATACATTCAAATATTTATGAACCTGACTATGTGGTTGTAGTAGATGATACCCTTATTTCTGCTATAGATGTCACAAAAGGATTAAAAAATGACGGTGCTTTACTTATTAACACTTCGCTTAACTTAGAAGAAATAAAAAAGTTTTTTCCTAATTATTTTGGTAAAATATACACTATAGACGCTTCTAAAATTAGTACTGAATGCCTTGGTGCAAATTTTCCTAATACAGCTCTTCTTTCTGCAGTTATAAAGATAACTAATATTATGAATAAAGAACAACTGGAAAAAAATATGTTAAATTCATTTAAGCATAAATTTGCAAAAAAGCCTGATGTTATTGAGCCTAATATGGAGGCAGTTAGACGTGCATGGGAAGAAGTTAAAGGAGGTAATTAAAATGATAACTGATAATATGGGTGCAAAAGATTTACCTATAGGCGGTAATATATTAGAAGATGGTAATTCTGAATTATTCAACACTGGTGAATGGCGAAATAAAAAACCTGTTCATTTAGATGATAAATGTAAACACTGTATGCTATGTGTTATGCCATGTCCTGATAATGCTATTATACATGATGAATATGATAAAATGTTAGGTTTCGACTATAACAAATGTAAAGGTTGTGGTGTATGTGCTAAAGTTTGTCCTTTTAAGGCAATAGAAATGAAAGATGAATAGGAGGTAAATATATGATTAGAGAAAGATTAAGTGGAAACGAGGCTGTTGCAGTAGCCATGAGACAAATAAATCCCGATGTCGTTCCTGCCTACCCTATAACTCCATCTACAGAGGTTCCTCAATATTTCTCAAGTTTTATGGCAAATGGTAGTGTAGATACTGAATTTATTCCTGTAGAAAGTGAACATAGTGCTATGTCTGCTTGTATTGGTGCATCTGCAGCAGGAGCAAGAGTTATGAGTGCTACTTCATCACAAGGTTTATCACTTATGTATGAAATGCTATATATAGCAAGTGGTATGAGACTTCCAATAGTTTTAACATGTGTTAATAGAGCTGTTTCTGCCCCTATAAACATACATAATGACCACTCTGATTCTATGGGAGTTAGAGATTGTGGATTTATTCAATTATATTGTGAATCAAATCAAGAAGCATATGATAATCTAATTATGGCTGTTAAAATTGCTGAAAAAGCTATGTTGCCAGTTATGGTATGTTTCGATGGATTTATAACATCACATTCTGTAGAAAATATAGAATTATTGGAAGATGATATAGTAAAACAGTTCGTAGGAAAATATGAACCAGAACATTATTTATTAAATCCCAATGAATTTATATCAATGGGACCACTAGACCTTCAAAATTATTTTTTTGAACATAGGAAACAACTTGCAGACGCAATGAAAGATAGTAAAAGAATAATCGAAGAAGTTTCTGAAGAGTATGCAAAAATTTCAAAAAGAAAATATAATTTAATAGAAAATTATAGAATGGATGATAGTAAAATTGCCATGGTAGTTTTAAATTCTACTGCTGGAACTGCAAAAGAAGTAGTCGATAAATTAAGGGATGAAGGAATTAAAGTAGGACTAGTAAAACCCAGAACATTTAGACCTGTTCCTGTTAAAGAACTAGTTGAAAGTTTAAAAGATATGAAAGCTATAGCTATAATGGATAAAGCAGACAGTATAAACGGATTTTGCGGACCACTTTACTCTGAAATAACTAGCGCTTTATACTCTGAAGGATTAAACATTCCTACCGTTAATTATATATACGGTCTAGGTGGTAGAGACGTAAAGACTTCTGATATTGAAGATGTTTTTAGAAGTTTATTAAAAATTGCTAAAGATGGTAAAAAATCTCAAACTACATACTATCTTGGCGTAAGAGAATAGGAGGTAAAGAAAATGGCATATAATTTAAAAGAAGTAGTAAAAAGAAAAACTAGATTTTCTGCTGGTCATAGAATGTGTGCTGGATGTGGCGCTCCTCCTACTGTTCGAGGAATACTTTCTGCTCTTAAAGAAGAAGATAACGCTATAATAACATCCGCAACGGGATGCTTAGAAGTTTCTTCTTGCATATATCCTTATACTTCATGGAAAAACTGTTCATTTATTCACAGTGCATTTGAAAATGCAGGAGCTACTTGTTCTGGAGTAGAAACAGCATATAGATCTTTAAAAAAGCAAGGAAAATTAAATGGAACTAAAGATGTCAAATTTATAGCATTTGGTGGTGATGGTGGAACATATGATATAGGTCTTCAATCTTTATCAGGAGCTATGGAAAGAGGTCATGATATGGTATATGTTTGCTATGATAATGGTGCCTACATGAATACTGGTACTCAACGTTCTTCTGCCACTCCACATTTTGCAGATACTACTACTGCACCCGCAGGAAAAGTTTTGCCAGGAAAAATTCAACCTAGAAAAGATTTAACAGAAATAATGGTTAAACATAATACTGCTTATGTAGCTCAAACTGCTTTATTTGGTAATTTTAAAGATATTCATGAAAAGGCTGAAAAAGCAATTTATACTGAAGGTCCTTGTTTTGTATCAGTTCTTTCGCCTTGTCCTCGAGGATGGGGTTACCCTACAGATATGCTTATAGAAATTTCTAAACTTGCTGTAGATACATGTTTTTGGCCTTTATACGAGGTGAAAGATGGCATTTACACTATAAATTATAAACCAGCAAAAAAACTGCCTGTTGAAGAATTTTTAAAACCTCAAAAAAGATTTAAGCATATGTTTAAAGAAGGTAACGAATGGATGATTAAACAGTTTCAAGAAGAAGTAGATAAAAAATGGGAATATTTACTTACTATGGAGAAATTAACTCATAATGAAAATTAATATATGTTAAAAAACAAGCTAAATTTATTTTTAGCTTGTTTTTATATGTTTTATCTCAAAAATTATGCCATTTCTACTAATGCACCAGCTGCTTTTAAAGTCTCTACTAATTTTTCTGCATCTTCTTTAGGCATGTTTTCTTTAATTGTCTTAGGTGCTGCATCTACTAATTCTTTAGCTTCTTTTAATCCAAGACCTGTTGCTTCTTTTACTGCTTTTACAACTTGTATTTTAGATGCTCCTGCATCTTTTAATACAACATTAAATTCAGTTTTTTCTTCAGCAGTTGCTGCTCCTGCTGCTCCTCCTGCTACTGCAACTACTGCTGCTTGAGCAGACACTCCAAATTTTTCTTCAATTGCTTTTACTAAATCAGATAATTCAATAACTGTAAGTGTTTCGATATCAGCTAATATTTTTTCAATCTTTTCCATTTTAAATTCCTCCATTTTATTTACAATATAGTCAGTCTTTTAGGCACTAACTGTTTCCTCTTTTTGTTTAGCTACTTCATTTACTACAACTGCTAGGTTACGTATATTTCCAAGCAATGCAGATGCAAGCATAGTAAGAAGTGTCTCCTTTGAAGGTAGTTTTGCAAGTTTCATAATTTCTTCCTTGCTCACTTCTTTTTGTTCCATAACTCCGCCTTTAAACTCATAGAAATCATGATCTTTAGCGTATTCATAAGCTACTTTTGCTGGAGCCACTACATCTTCGTAGCTAAATATAACAGATGTTGGGCCTTCAAATGTTGCATCATTTATTTCTATATTAGCTTCTTTTACAGCAAGCTTTAATATAGTATTTTTAATTACTGCACATTCACAACCAGCTTCTCTAAGTTTTTTTCTAAGATTCATGTCATCTTCTACTGTTATTCCTCTATAGTCAGTAAATACGGTCATCTTAGACTTAGAAAGTTTTTCAGCAACTTCCTTTACTTGAGCTTGTTTCTTTTCTAAAATTTTTGCACTTGGCATTTTGCACCTCCCTGAGATAAAAAATTACTATCACCATTTGAGGTGATAGTAATATATCTATATAAATCTTTCGAATTATTAACTATATTATATTCACCTCGGTAGGATTTCTAACTTATAATTAAGTAACCTACTGTCTATGGTAATAAAACAATTACTATAATATTATACTACATATTTTTAAAATGTCAACCATATCCTACAATCTTTTCGTCTATTATATGACAATATATACATATCTTATATCTATAGTAAATATATTTATTATAGGTGATTATATGAAAATATTAAATTTAGGTTCATCTGGAAATCAAGTAAGTTACTTGCAGTTACTTCTTAAAGATTTAGATTTATATAAAGGTAAAATTGACGGTATATTTGGAATTAATACTCAAAATTCTGTAAAAGAATTCCAAAAAAACGTTACTATTGATGTCAATGGCATAGCTGATATATCTACATGGAACGCTCTTGTTCCTTATGCTAAAGTTCCAACTACAATTGATTATTCTTATGACATAATGATGCTAAATATTAAAAGATTCATATTAAAATATTCATTTTTAAATATAACTACTATTGGATCTAGTGTAATGGGAAAAGATTTACCTTGTATAAAAATGGGTATTGGAAGTAATCAAGTATTATATGTAGGTTCTACTCATGCTAATGAATGGATAACATCTCCTTTACTTATGAAATTTATAGAGGACTTTTGTGAAGCTTATTTAAAACAAGATAATATATATAATATTTCTACAACAAAAATATATGAAACAAGCTCTATATTTATAGTTCCAATGTTAAATCCAGACGGTGTAGATCTTGTTACAAACAACATTGATAAACTATCAACTGAATATATTGAAGCTAAGAATATATCACAAAATTATTCAAATATTCCATTTCCTAATGGTTGGAAAGCAAATATAACTGGTATAGATTTAAATTTACAATTTCCGGCAATGTGGAACGAAGCTAAAAAAATTAAATATTCTAGAGGATATATTTCACCTGCTCCAAGAGATTTTGTTGGATTATATCCATTAGAAGCTCCTGAAG
>CALXJE010000037.1 GCA_944388545.1 uncultured Clostridia bacterium | reverse complement strand
GTATCTTCATAGTCTATATTATCTGCTACTTGAATATATATTTTTTCATTTCTTTTCATTGCAACAAAATCAATTTCTTTATTATATAAAGTACCTACATAAACTTCATAACCTCTTCTTAAAAGTTCTATAGCAACAATATTTTCATAAACTCTTCCATAATTAATGTCTTTAGTCCCTATTTTAGCAAATTTAAAAGCATGATCTACTAAATAATATTTATCTATTGTTGATAAGTATTTTTTTCCTTGTATATCATATCTTCTTATTCTATAAAATGCAAAAGCATCACACAAATATTTTATATAACTAGCTATAGTTTTATCATTAGTAGTCATATTATTTTCATTTAATTTGCCTGAAATATTTCTATATGAAGTTAAATTTGAGATATTATCCATTAAAAATTCACTTAAACTATTCATTAATTCCATATTTTGAATATTATATTTTTGTTGTATATCTCGTACAATTAGTGCATTGTAAACATCATTTAAATAATTATATTTCTGCTTATCTTCTTGATATACATATGCTCCTGACATTCCACCTTCAAAAATATATTTGTCAAAAGCATCTTGTATATCTTTTAATTTATAGTATTCTAAATATTCATTGAATGAAAATGGAAATACTTGTATTTCATAAGTTCTACCTGTAAATAACGTTGCCAAATCACTACTTAATAAAAATGCATTTGAACCTGTTATGTAGATATCATACTTTTCCTCAGCATGAAAACCATTTATAGCTCTTTCAAATTCTTCACACATTTGTACTTCATCTATCAGTAAAAAATTTCTTTTATTTTCTACATATTTTTCTTCAACATAATCATATAGTTTATGGTATTCCATTAATTTTTCAAATTTTGGTATATTAAAATTTATATCTATTATATTATAATTTTCTATGTTCTTTTTATATACCCTTTAAATAATTCTAGTAATTTAGATTTTCCGCTACGCCTAACACCAGTTATAACTTTTATATCTGGTGTTCCAATTATCTTTATTAGTTCATCTAAATATGTTCTCTTTATTAATTTCATACTTTTCACCTCAAAAATATTATATCATCTCATTTCGCAAAAGTTAATTTTTTTGCCGTATGCGAAATTATAATTATATTATTTTTTTTGTTAAATTATACATTAATTTCATTTTTTATTTTTCAAAAAACAAAAATTCTCTAAAATAAGTTTGCATAAGCTAATTATGATTATATTCATTAGGAAAAATTTCTTGGGCTTTTATAATCTTTTTCAGCCTTTTTCACAACTGCTTACATATAGCTCCCCCAAAATTTTAATTTTAAAAATTGTAGAGTTATTTTTAGCTACGCAAAATTAATATAATCATAGTAGGCTAAAAGTGTTAATATTCAATTAACATTCAGATATTTAAAAGATATCTTTATACTGTGCCATAGATATAACATTTGAATTTATTCATGCTCCATAATTAAACTTGATGTTTTCTGTTTTTTTCAATTAATCAATTTATAAAAAATAAAATGGCATAATTACCTCTTTATTATAATTTTTAATGTAACTCTGTGAATTTTAAAAATTATTTTTTAAAATTCAAATTGGGTTAGTATCACTACCATTATTCACAATAATATTTTGTTTTTTTACTTCTTAAAATTATTATTGAAGCAATAATTATTTATTCTTTAGAAAATATAAGTAAATATATACTCTCATTGGTTATATCTAAATCAAAATAATTCTCATCTAAATAATAATTGTTCTTTAAATACACATAATATTTTTATACTCTATAAGTGTTTGTTAGTAGTCTTATAGTTTGTTCTATTTTATTTCTAAATATTATATAGTTTATTGTGTCGAATAAAGGAGGTTATTCATGTCAGCTATTATAAACAACAAAGATTTAGGTAATAGAATAAGAAAAGTTAGAAAAGAAAAATATTTAACTCAATTTGCTCTTGCAGAAGAAGTTGGCGTTTCTCCAAACTTTCTTGGTGACGTTGAACGTGGTGTAAAATCTCCTAGTTTAGAAACAATAATTTGTATAGCTAACGTATTAAATGTAAGCTTAGATTATTTACTATTTGAATCATTAAAACATGTTGATATCGCAGAAGATGATAATCTTTATCTAACTGACAAACAACTTCGAATTCTTAAAGGTGTGGTTAGAACTATAAAAGATACTTTTATAGATTAATATATTAAGTCATAGCATGATTGCTATGACTATTTATTATTAATTTTGAAAAATCTCAAGCTATTATTATATAATGTCTGTTCAACCACGTTTATTTCTATATTCTTTATTTCAGCTATTTTCTCAATTATGTATTTTATATTTTTAGATTCATTCCTAGATCCTCGTACAGGAATCGGTGACATGTATGGAGCATCTGTTTCAGCTATAATTTTTTCTATAGGTATTTTTTGTATTAATTTTAGACTATGTTCACTTCTCTTGTATGTTATATTTCCACCTAGTCCAACCATATAATTTCTATCTAATACTAATTTAGTTATATCATCAGTGGGTTGAAAACAATGAAAAACTATATTTATTGATTTATATTTTTCATCTTTTAATATATCATACATATCACTACTTGCATCCCTAGAATGAATTATAACTGGAAGATTATATTTTATTGCTAAATTTAGTTGTCTAACAAAATATTCTTTTTGAAGTTCTTTTGTATCTTTAGTATAGTAATAATCAAGTCCTATCTCACCGACTGCAACTAGTTTTTGGTTATTAATATTTTCTTTTAATATATTCTCAAGCTCCAATATGTCCCTGTCTATATTATTATTTACTTCCTCCGGATGAATTCCTATAGCAAAATATATGTTTTCATATCTATCTGCAAGTAATTTTGACTTTATAGAACTCTCTAGACTATATGAGGCATTAACTATTTTCTCTACTCCATTATTCTTATTATCTTTTATAACAAAATCTAAATCATCTTTATATCTATCGTCATCATAATGTGCATGTGTATCAAATATCTTCATTTTATTTACCTTTCTAATTTAGTTGGTAATGTTATTATTACCTCTGTACCTTTCCCTGGCTCACTTTTCATTTCTATAGTTCCATTATTTTTATCTATAATTTCTTTAACAATAGAAAGACCTAAACCTGTTCCTCCCATTTCTCTTGAACGAGCTTTGTCAACTCTATAAAATCTTTCAAAAATTCTCTTTAAATCTTTTTCTGGAATACCAATTCCATTATCCACTACTTTTAAATATGCCTTTCCTGCTAAACTTCCTACATAAATTGTAATCTCTCCTCCATCTGGAGTATATTTTATACTATTACTTACTATGTTAATAATAACTTGCTCTATAGCATCTTTATCTGCATATATAGGAGGTGGTACCATATTAACAATACAAGATAATTTATGTTTTTTCTGCATTGCTACATATTCCATCTTTTCTGCCACTTCTTTTGCTAAATCATCTAAATTAAATTTAACTGCTGTAAATTTGTTTTTCTGATAATCAAATCTAGAAAGTTGTAATAAATCAGCAACTAGTCTATCCATTCTATTTGCTTCGTTATTTATAACTTTAATAAATCTCTCACTTTCTTCTTGTGATAGGCCTCCATTTAAAATCGTTTCAGAATATCCCTTTATTGAAGTTAATGGTGTTTTTAATTCATGCGATACATTAGCTACAAATTCTTTCCTCATGTTATCAAGCTTTATATTTTCAGTTATATTTTTTACTATCATTATTATACCCATAGGCATTAGCTTATCACTATGGTATGGCACTAATACTAACTTTAGTACATTATCATTTACTGTTACTTCCTGTTCTATATTCTTATAATTAGGTAAATACATTATTTTATCAAAATCTAGCTTTACACCTATTTTTTTAATAACTTTTGCAAATGTATCTTCACTACTCGTTAGTCCTAAAAGATCCATGGCAGCTTTGTTCATATGAATTACTTGTCTGTTGATAGAAAAAGCAACTACTCCATCTGCCATATGTTCTAATATAATTTCTGTTTTACTTTCTTGACTATTTAAATCAAAGTTCTTCTTATTCATCATGTTCATCATTACATTAAATATATCAACAAAATTTTGCATTTCTACAGTAGTAACATTTTCTGATAACATCTTTTTACTTACATTATTGGGTCTTCCATTTATTATATTATTCATGGACTTCTCCATTTTTTTCATTGGCACAATTATTCCTTTAGATATAATAGTAGAAACAATAAGGCTTATTAAAATTAACACACCAATTGTTACTACAATTAGTGTGTCAAATGTAAGATCTATCTTTCCTGTCTGTTTATATGACACCAACATCATTGTCAAAATTGATGTTATAAGTACCATAAATATAGTGAATATCTTTATACTCCATTTAATAGACTTAAACATAATATCCTATTCCTCTTTTTGTTATTATATATTTAGGCTCAGCTGTATTATCTTCTATTTTTTCTCTTATTCTTCTTATAGTAACATCAACAGATCTTAAATCACCATAATAGTCATATCCCCATACATTTTTTAATATCTGTTCTCTTGTAAATACCTGTCCAGCATGGGTTGCAAGAAGTTTAAGCACTTCAAACTCTTTCATTGTAAGATCAATAATAGTTCCATTTTTTATTACCACGTATTTTTCAGAATCAAGTACTAAATCTTTAATTTTTATATTAGTTATATTTTCTTCTATTTCCTCTTCTTGAACAGTGTGCTTTCTAAGATTTGCTTTTATTCTTGCAGTAAGTTCACGTATACTAAATGGCTTCGTCATATAGTCATCAGCGCCTAGTTCTAAACCAATTATTTTATCTACGACTTCTTCTTTTGCTGTAAGCATTATCACAGGGCATGTTAATTTTTGTCTTATCTTTTTACAAACAGTAAATCCATCCATTTTGGGAAGCATTACATCTAAGATTATTAAATCCGGTTTTAATTCTAAAGCCATATCTACCGCTTGCTCTCCGTCATAAGCTTCTATTGTTTTATATCCCTCTTTTTCAAGATTAAATTTTAGTATATCAACAATTGGTTTTTCATCATCAACTATCAATATCTTTTTATCCATACCGACACCTCTTTTATATCAATTTGTATTAATTATATCACAAAAATATAATTTGACTATAGTTTTTGTATAAAAATTGTAATTTTCTTGTCATTTATTTTTTATTTATATATAAAAGGAGTTCCAAAAATGGACCTCCTTTTATTCCTTAGCTTCTAATTTTGCGTATTTAATAACTAGCTCTTTAAACTTATTACCACGTTCTTCAAAATTTTTAAAAACTCCATAACTTGCTGCAGCCGGAGATAATACGCAAGCTTTATTTTTAGTAGTTACATTAAGTGCAATTTTTACAGCTTCTTCTAAATTTTTTGCATATATGGTATTAAACTTACTATTATATTGTTTTATTTCATCAAAAATTCTTTTACCACTTTCATACATTAATATTATATTATTTATTTTTCCTGATAGTATATATTCTATTAATGAATTATAATTTACACCTCTATCCATACCCCCGATTAGTAATGTGTCTATATTGTCAATACTATTAGCTGCAGAAATAGTTGCTTCTGGAATAGTAGCAATAGAATCATCAATAAAATCAATATCATTGAATCTACCTATAAATTCTAATCTATGTGGCAAAGATTTAAAATTTTTAATAGCATTGATTATACTTTTTTTATCTACTTTAAGAATTAAAGCAACTGCGATAGCTACAGCAATATTATATAAGTTATGTTTTCCTATTAATTTAGTTTCACTAGGTATATCTACAAATTCTTTTATATGGTTAAAGTTAGCTATTATGGTTCTATTTTTTACAAATAAATAATTAGCACATTCAATTTCATGATCAGATATTTTTACTAGATTTTGGTTAAAACTATATTCAGTATTTAATATTTTTTCCATATTATAATTATATATATAATAATCATTTGGTTTTTGATATTTATATATATTCCTTTTTGCTTCTTTATACTCATCATATGAGTTATAATGATCTAGATGTTCTTGATACATATTAAGCAGTATTGATATATGAGGACTGTACTTTACATGTTCTAATTGATGTGATGATAATTCACATACATACCAATCAGTATCATTATAAAAATCTATCATTTCAAGTACTGGAACACCAATATTTCCTACCAATTTAGTTTTATATTTCATTTTTAATATATCATATATTAATGACGCCGTCGTACTTTTACCTTTTGTTCCCGTTATGCCTATAATTTTATCGGAAGCATACTTTAAAAATAGTTCTGTTTGTGATGTTATTTTATTTTTGAATTTTGAATAATCTTTTCCTTTAAAAGATATCCCAGGAGACTTTATTACTATATCATAATTATTTATACTATCTAAATAATTTTCTCCTGTATATACTTTTATGTTTTTATCTATATCACTTAAATCTAGCTCTAATTTATCTGCTATTCCTATTGTACATCTAATTTTATTTTGTTTTATAAAATTATATGTGCTTTTCCCTTCTCTTCCAAATCCTAGAATTAAAATAGACTTCCCTGTAAGTTCTTCTATTATTCTTTGCTTCAACATATTCCTCCAACTATATAATATATTTCCTTAAAACTTCTTCAAATTTTTTTGGTAAATTATTATCTGTATTCCAATTACTAAGTGCATCTTCTAATCTTTTTCTTAAATCTTTTTCACTTGCTATGTATTTTTCTAGTAATACTGGTAATTTTTTATTTTGACTAATATATTTACTAACTATCATATCTAAACTTAGCCTAATTTCCTCTTTTGTACCAACGCATTCAAAGGGTTTATCATAGTTAGGGTACACTAGTCCGTTAAATATATCCTTTAACTCTTTATTTTCTAACATATTTGTTTTAAATATAGTTTTCATAGTATCATCTTCCAAAAAAGCTGAAAGCATTATATAAACATATAAACATTTAGGACAGTTTTCACACCATACATCAGTTTTTGAACCAACGTTACAACTTTTAAAAACCGGAAAATATTTTGGATTCTTAACAAAAGCTTTAACTATTTGCCATTCACTTATGGGTCTAAGAAGGCTAAAATATTCCGGACCATTATTACATATATAATTCATATAGTAATATCTAAAATCATTTTCAAATTCTATACTTTTTGAATATTGATGATTAATATTTGTTCCTTTTACATTAGCTTCATTTGCACTATCTTCATTTGAAAGTACTATATACTTTTTCCCAAGAAGTATAGCAGATGCGTATGATGAAAAAGCTATTATAGCCGAAAATGGTGTATGTCCGTTTAGAAATCCTTGATTATTTAAATCAATTAATCTTTTATCAAGTATCCTCTTTGGACAATATATTTTATTCTTTTCATATCCTGCTATAGTAGCGCATTCATATGATGCTCCTCTTGGATTAACAATATAGCATGTGTTTTCTTCTTTATTTAATACTTCTAAGGTAACCGCAGAGTCCTTTCCTCCGCCTACTGGTATTAAGTTGCCAGAAAACAATAAATTACTATTTAATTCTATATCATTTTTTTCTTTATTTAATACCATTATATCTAAAAAAGTATCTACATTCATTTGAGATACTATATTATTTATATAGAAAAATTCTCCTAGTCCATTAACATATAATTTTTTAAACCAGTCTATTTGATCTTTGTCTAATATTCCTGCGTTTACTATAAGTTTAGGCGAGCAAGTGGCTTTTAAGTAAGAAATAACTTCCACCATCCCCAAATTAAATATTACTTTTTCAAACAATTTTAGTTTTTTTTCATCCATGGTAATATTATTTATAGGAAATTCCCACTTTGGAGTAAATTCTGTT
Source organism: uncultured Clostridia bacterium (assembly GCA_944388545.1). GTDB lineage: Bacteria > Bacillota > Clostridia > TANB77 > CAG-465 > CALXJE01. The sequence goes on along the minus strand of CALXJE010000037.1, from coordinate 4,088 downwards.
AAACCAGGAATATTAAAATTATACTCAACTTCGATTTTATCCTCTTTAACTAATATATGATATGAGTTATATTCAAATATTGGATATTTTTCTCTTAAGCTAGTGAATTTATCCATATTACATTTCCCTTCTACCTTCTAAGGCTTTAATTAAAGTTATTTCATCTGTATATTCTAAATCTCCACCTACAGGTATTCCATGTGCTATCCTTGTCACTTTCACACCCAAAGGTTTTAAAAGTCGTGATATATACATTGCTGTTGCTTCTCCTTCTATTGTAGGATTAGTAGCTATTATAACCTCATTAATACTATTATCTGATAGTCTTGTTATTAACTCTTTTATCTTTATATCGCTTGCTGATATGTTATTCATTGGAGAAATTGCACCATGTAAAACATGATACTGTCCTTTAAATTCATGAGTTTTTTCCATAGCTACTACATCTTTTACATCTTCTACAACACAAATTAATTCTTTATCTCGTTTTGGATTTGAGCATATCTCACATGGGTCGGTATCAGTTAAATTAAAACATTTGGAACAAAATTTTACCTTACTTTTTGCTTGAATAATAGCATCAGATATTTCTTTTGCAAATTTATCATCTGCTTCCAATACGTAAAATGCTAATCTTACTGCTGTTTTATGACCTATGCCAGGAAATTTTTCAAACTCTTTTATTAATTTTTGAACTGATTCTGAATACATTTTATCTCCTTTACATTAAGCCAGGTATATTAAAATCTCCAAGTCCATCTTGCATCATGCTATCTGCTTTGCTTAAAGCTTCATTAACCGCTGTAAGAATTAAATCTTGTAACATTTCTACATCTTCTGGATCCACCACTTCTTTTTTTATTATAATTTCTTTAATTACTTTATCACCTGTTGCCTTTACTACTACAGCTTCTCCACCTGCTGATGTTACTATTTCTTTACTTGCAACCTCTTCTTGCTTTTTTTTCATATCCGCTTGCATTTTTTGTGCTTGTTTCATTAAGTTTTGAATATTCATTCCTCCACCAGGAAATCCACCAAATTTACCCATAATTATCATCCTTTCTATTTCTTATTTATTAATCAATATTAGTAAATGGAATATCACTATTTAGCATATGTGTTTCAAATTTATTCTCATTTACAGATTGAATATTATTATATTCTATCTTTATTGAATAATCATCATTTATTAATTCTTGTGTAAGCTGTTTTAGCATATCGGTATTTTCACTTTTATTTAATATTGTATATGCAAATTTATTTTCAGTACTAAAAATTATGTTGCTATCATCAACACTTGCCTTTACTCCTGCAAGAGCAGAATAAAGCTGAAGATTATCTTTATCTACAACTAAATCTCTAAGCTTATCAAATTCCTTAAAAGCATGTCTTTTTTTAATCTTTGTATTCTTTTCTTCCCTATTTACATTTTCTTCCGGCTTTTTATCTTCTATTGGGGCATCTTTTTTAGAATTATGATTACTTTTCACGATAGTATAATTATAGTCACGTATTTTATCTTCTAAGTCTTGAATTCTAAGCTCAAGTTTTTCTATTTTATCTATAAGCTCGTCGTTATCATTATATATTACTCTAGTACAAAGCTCAATAATTTTTGCTTTAAATAAAATATTTACATTAACCGCTTGTCTTAAACTAGCATCCAACTTAGCTAGTTCTTTTATAATATAATTAAACCTTATTTTATTGCTATTATCATCTAAGCTGCTCAAAATTTTATTCATAAATATTTCTAATAATTCTGATGTAATATATCTTACATCTTTACCTGTTTCTAATATTTTATCTATAAGGTTACTTGCCTCTTTTAAGTCATATTTAATTATATTTTCTGCAAGACTATTTAATACATTTGTATCAGAAATTCCCACTATTTCTTGAATTCTATTTAATGTTATTTTATTATTTTCATCATCAATACATCTTTCTAATATACTAAGAGCATCTCTCATTCCTCCGTCACAAATATTTGCTACGTAGTTTAGAGCCTCTACATCATACTGTATCTTACTATCATTTAAAATATATTCAATTCTACTTACAACATTATCAATTGATATTTTCTTAAACTCAAACCTTATACATCTAGACAATATTGTAGGGAGTAGTTTATGTTCTTCTGTAGTTGCAAGTATAAATATTACATTTTTAGGTGGTTCTTCTAATGTTTTTAGTAGAGCATTAAAAGCACTCGTTGATAACATATGTGCTTCATCTATAATGTATATTTTATATTTAAGCTTAGTGGATGCATACATTACCTCTTGCCTTATTGCTCTGATGTTTTCTACAGAATTATTTGATGCTGCATCCATTTCAATAACATCTGTAGTCTCATCATTAAGTATACTTTTACAAGCACTACACTCATTGCAAGGATTTCCATCTTGAGGGTTTAAGCAATTAACAGCTCTTGAAAAAATCTTAGCTGTTGAAGTTTTCCCCGTTCCTCTACTTCCACTAAAAATATATGCGTGTGATATTTTATCATTTATAATCTGATTTTTTAGTATACTAGTTATATGATCCTGACCCACTACCTCGTCAAAGTTAAGTGGTCTATACTTTCTATATAGTGCTACATATGACATGTTTTCACCTCTTAAAACACATATAATAAATCGCTTATAGCGCATAAGGTAGTATGCTTATTGCTGCTTCCTTCCGGATCTGACAAGGTTCACAAACACCTTATCGCCTAAGCGACTACACGTATTATATCCTAATTCTTGTAAATAATCAATATATATTAAGTAATTATTTAAATTAATAGTCAACTTTAAAATTAAATTTAGAACTATCTAATCTCTCTACTGAAAAGCCTTCAGTTGTTATTTTAGTATCTGGCATTTGTAATTCAATCTTACAAGTATTTATTTGACCTTTATCCTCTACAATAACCAAATTATATTTTACATCAAATTTTATACTAGATGCAGGAACTTTAGCTATAGTTAAAATAGTACCATCATGTCTTATTTCTTTTACTTCTTCTGGTACGCTATAGTTAGAGACTACATCTTCGTTCCTTATATCAAATTCCACTAAAAAGTTTCCATCTTCTGTTTCTTCAGTATATATATTTACTTTTTTATTCTTAATGTCTTTATACTTATAACTTACATCATATTTATCTTGTTCCACATATATGTGAACATCATTTTTTGAACTAATTTTAAAATTTTCTAAGTACACCTCTTTTATGTTTGAAGCGTTATTTGATTGTATTAACATTGAAATTTTATTGTCTTGAGAAATATCAAATTTCCATTTACTAGTATCCTCTGATTTGTCTTCTAAACTAACTGTACTAGTTAATAAAGTATCAGACACTCTAAAATTTCCTTGATTTATTTTTGAATTACTAAATATTATATTAACAATTACTACTAATATAACTACAGATATAACGATAGTTATTACAGCTGTAAAAAATTTGCTCTTACTCATATATTCACCCTTACCTTTATGCATTAATTATACTACGATGTGTATAATAATTCAACAACAAGAGTATATTTTAATAGGTGATTTAATGTGAATGATTTTCTAAACGGGCTAGATCTTTCGTTTATAAACAATATTCAAAATACATTTTCTAACAACTTTACCAATAACTGCCTAAATGATTTAGATTTAAACAAGTTACTAGTAATTCTGCTTCTTCTTACTGGAAATTTGAATATAGAAGCTATAACCATCTACCCAAACGATTTTGCTATAACTTTAGGTACTTTTAAATTGAAATAAAAAATTATTAGTTTTCTAATTTAAACTAAAATATATTATGTACAAGATATTACTAGTACATAATATCAACAAATTATATAGAACCTTTTAACATATTGTATACTTCTTCAAACATAAAAAACACTCCTAACAAAGTTACATAGGTTATGCTAACCCACTGTAACTTAAGCTAGGAGTTAACTTAAGCTTAGAAAAACTCGTGATGAAATGAAGTGGTAAAATGAAAGTAGACACAAAAATCTACTTTCATTTTTTTATGTTAAAATTATATTAAGGAGGTGTATTTTATGGGAAGGCCCAAAGGTGGAAAAAAC
>CALXJE010000036.1 GCA_944388545.1 uncultured Clostridia bacterium | reverse complement strand
AAAAGATCCTGCTGCATATATAAAGTTAGATATTGCCAGTGCTACAATTAATAGTATTATTATAACAATATATTTTGTTTTTTCTTTTATTTTCATTTAAATATTCCTCCTCTATCTTTGAACTATTTTAGATGTACCCATAATATGATTCTTAATCATCATGTAATCTTTTGATGTTATTTTTCCATCATTATATGTATCTGCTGATTTTGCTGTTATGCCTGATATTGTAGATGTACCCATAATATGGTTTTTTATCATCATATAATCTTTTGATGTTATTTTTCCATCTCCTGAAACATCTCCATATATAATAATATTATACTCAAACATAACTATATTATCCTCATTTAATAACTGTATTTTAGTTCCTGTTCCTACGAGACTAGAATCTTCTAATATCGTCCCTGAGCTATTTTTAACAGATATGTCATATGTTGTTTCTATTTTATCTTTTATATCTTGTACTTTCGTATCAGGATTTATTTTTGATATTATATCTCCATTTACATTTATACTAGGATCAATATTTATATCTCCTTCTGAAAGTTCAAAAACTTTAATAGTTGCTTCATCTTTTATATCTGTTCCTTTTATATTAACTTTTATTTTAGTACTACCTTCAGCCAATCCTACTATTTTTCCATTTTCTACTTTTGCAATATCTTCATTTTCTATAACTAAATCATATTCTTTTATATCAGAATTACTTATTGTAACTGTAAATGAGGTGTCCTTATCTTTTATAATATTGTATGTATCTTTATCAAGTGTTATAGATGGATCTTTCTTTTCCACTATATTTACTACACAAGTTGCTGTTTTAACCTGATCATCGGTTGTAACTGTTATTACTACCACTCCCGCTTTTTTAGGTGTTACAAGTCCATCATCAGACACTGCAGCTATAGAGCTATCACTTGAAAGCCAGTATACATCTTTATATGTTGCATTCGATGGTGATATGCTAGCCGTTAATTTTAGTGTGTCTCCTAAAACAACATCTGCTGAATCTTTATTTAAAGATACTCCTGTTACTTTAGTATAAGATTGTTCCTTTATATAGCTTTGAAATACATAGCCTTCTAGCCCTGAACTCAACCTAACTTTATCCCATCTTTCTCCTGCTTGAACACCTCTTGCTATTCTCGTCATTACTGTACCTTTAGGAGCTGTTAAAATAATACTATTGTTAGTTCCAGGTCCTGATCTTACATTAAGATTATCTGTACAATATACCTTTGTACTATCTGTTACATACTCATTTGGATTTTGAACATATATATCAACCGGTGACTCTGGCATATTGTTATACACCGGTATAACAAAATTAAAAGGAACTGAAAGTAACCCTAATTTAGAATATGCATTAAACATTGACATAGATTCTGAAGATGGCGCAAGAATGTTTTGCATATATTGATGTGTATATAAAGCGTATTTACCATCGTCATTTACATTAAACTTTTGTAAATATGTGGTATATTGCCCAGCGTTAATATATTTTTCTGCAATAAATTCAGCTCCACCTTTTATAGCAAGTTCTGGCGTAGTCCAACCTTTTTTTCTTGCATATGCAAGTCCTGATATTGCAGGATTATCCCCTCCTGTTGCTCCTATATTATAATAATTATATAAACCTACATATCCTGAAACATTACCTTTAATAGATACATTATTTTGTATATCACATCCAGTTTCTTGTCTTATTCTAGATGCTAAATGATAAGGACTTACTCCATATTGAGCTGCTGCTTCCATTACAACTTTACTATATGTTTTATTTATTGTTTGAGTTTTTCCACTTGTATCTGTGTAAGTTATATTTTTTTGATACATTAAAGTTCCATAGAATATTTTTTCAACACCATTTTGATTTTGAGTAGTCGAATCATAATTTAATGTCTCGAATTGAAAAATTTGCATTTCATTTATATATCTTCTAGGATCCATAGCATATCCTATACCTGCTTCCGAAGCTGTAACCCATCCTGGCTCTATAACATTATAATTTCCATTACTATCTTTCCATTTCCAGACGTCTGCAAAAGAAACCTGAATAGCACTTCTTTTAAGATCTACAGTCGGTCCTTCATTTTTTACAGCAGTTTTCCAATCTATTCCTGTATACATTGCTGTAAATGTCCAATTAGAATGTAGTTTTTGAAGTTGTCTTAAATATATTTGGTAACTATTTGGAAAAGCAGAAATACCAGCAACCTTATCAGCAGCAAAAATGTTGTTATTTTTACATGTAAAAACTATACAAATAATAGCTATTATTATTTGTATAATCTTTATATTTGATCTTTTAAAATATTTTATTTTATTTAACAACAAATTCACACTCCTAAAAAAATAGTAAATAATAACATGTTTATACACATTATTATTTACTACTTTAAATATAATAATTCATTTAATTAATTATTTTTTATCTTCTTCGTCCGGAAAAACAGGATTTTCTTTTACTCTTCTTGTCTTTTTTATTTTTTGCTCTTCTTTTGATTTTTTCTCTCTTTTTCCTATTGTTATTTTATCAACATCTTCATGTTTTTTTAATTTTTCATATAAATATACTACTTGTATAAATTCTATCCATACAAAGATATATAAAAATATAATTGTCATATTTTCTTTTAAAACATTATTGTATAAATTTTTGAGCTTATCCCATATAGAGCCTTCTCCATCTGCATTTTTTAAACTATCTCCATATATATCTACATTATCTTCTGAATATAGCTTATTAAAAGATATAATATAATCCTTACTTACTTTACCATTTTCAGAAGTTACTCTTATTGTAATTTTATGCTCTCCAACTCCTAAATTTTCATTTCCGATAATTTCAACTTTTGCATTTTCATTATTTGGATAAGCAAATATATTTAATGTATTAGATTTAACTTCTATATCTCCTGCATTATATTCAGTTACATTAGGATCAAATGTTTGACCTAAGTTTACGTCTTCTATAATAAGTGAAGATAAAGTTGCATCTGATTTTACTGGGTCATCTGATTTTAAAACATTTATTTTATATGTTTTAACTGTTCCATCTTCTGCAGTTACTCTTATTGTAATAACATTTTCACCAATTTTTAAATTAGTATTTCCAGATACTGAATAACTAGCTCTACTGTGTTCTACCGATGCATTTACTTTTATAGTATCTATATTTTCACCAACCGTTAAAGAATATGATGTTATATTTTTACTAAATGCTGGTGTTAATCCTTCTACACTAAGTAACAAATTTCTTAAATTAGCATTTGATGATTTTGTATTTGTTTTATTATTGTTACTAGTGCTACCAGATCCCGATGGTTTAGTTGACGTACTAGGTTTTGAAGGAGACGTTGGTTTAGATGTAGTAGTATTAGATGGTGTAGTTACTTTTATTGTAACGGACTTACTTCCTTTAACATCATTTA
>CALXJE010000035.1 GCA_944388545.1 uncultured Clostridia bacterium | reverse complement strand
TTGCACCTTTTCCTATGATATATATACATTTAAACATATATATCTTTTATTTTTATTAGAATATATCATTTTTCAAGGTGCTTTTTTGTATATGCTTAATATACACCTATATTATTTCACATATATTAAAATTTTACAAGTGTTATTTTGTCACCTTTAATCAATTTTATAATTGAATTAATAATTTTTCTAACTTACATTTCATTCTTCTGATAATAGTTTTATTAATCTGATATTTTTATATATTTTTTCTCTGCCTACTTTTTTTTTTTCTAAAAGTCCTATTTTTTCTAATTGATTTAAATATGATGTTGCAGTAATTCTTGTTACATTACATGCCTTTTCAACATAAGAGATTTTTGTATATACTTCATAAAACAAACTTTCTAATAGTTCTTTTGAATAAATCTTTGGTAAATTATTTCTAAATTCTTCTTTATAGTTTTTAATTTCATTTTGAATTTTTTGAATTAATCTAATTGTTTCTTTAGAAGTAATTTCTATTCCTTTTAATATATATATAATCCAATTTTCAAAATTATTATTTAGTCTTACTTCATTAAATAATTTATAATACTCTTGTTTTGTTTTATTTATATATTTACTCAAATATAAAATAGGGCTATCTATTAATTTATTTAATACAAGATAAAGAATATTAAGTATCCTTCCTGTTCTTCCATTCCCATCATAAAATGGATGAATACTTTCAAATTGATAGTGTATCAAACATACTTTTATTAATGGATCTATATCATCTTCTGAATCATTAATAAAATCTTCTAAATTTTTTAAATAATTCCTTATTTCTGCCTCACTTTGAGGTGGTATATATATTGTTTCTCCAGAAATAGAATTTTTTAATTCTGTTCCAGGTAGTTTTCTAATTCCTGCATTATTATGTTCTATTATACTTTGTATTTTAACAATAGTATTTGTATTTATATATTCATCTTTTTTTATTTGCTCATATCCCGTCCAAATAGCATTTCTATAATCTACAACCTCTTTTGCATTTTCTTCTTTATAACCACTTTCGGTAAGTACTTTATATATATCATCATGTGTTGTAACAATATTTTCAATCTCACTACTATCTTTAGCCTCATTTATAGTTACAGCATTTATTAATATATGCATATTTGGTATTGTATTTGCATATCCCTTAAGTTCCGCCAAAGCTCTTGAAGCTAATGTTAATTGCTCTAAAATTTTTTCCGTTTTTAAATCAACACTTTTATATGGTAACATTTCTAATTTCATAATGTTGCACCTCCATATATATAAAATATCATATTTTTTATACATTATCAATAAAACATGTATAAAAAAAACAAAAAATTATACATGTTTAGCAAACACATATAATTTTTTAATAATATTTATACCTTTCTAAAAAAGTGTCCAGTAGTATACTTAGTTATATTGTTTGATATAAGTTCTTTTACTATTTCTTTACCTTCTAAAATATCTTTTATATATCTAATTACTTTTTGTCTTTCTTCACTATTTTCATCATAAAAATATAATCTCATATAATCTACTTTACCGGTTTAGGTTTTTTGTTGCTTCTTTTGAAAGCAACTTATCTGAATTTAATAATTGCATTGTGCATTGCAGATTATTAAATAATATTGGAAATTTCTTTCCTTTTCTATCTGTTAAAGTGTTTCTATACTTACTACAGCTACCACATTTATTTATTGCTTTTAACATACAAAAATTACTATACATTACTTGTATATTACCGTATATGTCTACCTCTATCTCTCTATTTATTGGGACTTTTATTTTATTTATTTGATCTAATGTAAGCTCGTTTGATAAATTTATTCCTTGAATATTATACTTACACACTTTATTAACCGCTTCAGTATTAAAAATATTAAAACTATTATCTAAACATATATTAATATTTGTGTTTTTAAACAATTCTAAATGTTCCATATTTGTTATTAATACATTTCCTATTTCTTTAATAGTATCCATATTTTTTAACATATATTCTTTATATTCTCTATTTGTAATTGTCGGTAAATAGATATATATTTTTTCTTTTTGTAATTTTTCTAATATTTCTTTTTTATAGCTTAATATATTTTCAAGAGATAAATATATTCTATCTAGTTTTTCTAATCCATACAAATTATCTAATAAATTCATATCATATATATACGCTGATAATTTAGTTTCTCTTTTATTTTTTTCTATACTAACAAGCTCATTATATTCATTTTGCTTAATATTAATTTTAGGTTTTTTAAAGCTTTGTATTATTTTATCTGACAGAAGATCAATTACTTTTCTTCTTATGTTATTTAAATTTGATACAGATGTCATAAGTCCATCTTGTATATCCACTTCTATATCAGATATTTTAAATGGTACATCACCTGTTTTTGACAACTGAACTCTAACATCATCTTCAGTAAGTAGTTTATTTATACCTTTTTCACATTCTATTCCATCTTGAATATTAACTTCAAAGTTTTTGTTTAGCACTTTACATTTAAAGTTAACTTCTGGTTTTTCACCAATTTTAAGCTTTATTTTACACTTAAGATTATTCTTTTTTAAAGATTTTTCTTTAAAGTATTCTTTTAACTCATCATTTAACTTTTTACTCGTAATTTTATATATATCTTGGTTTTTATCTATCTTACCTTTTACATCTCCAATAACTACTATGTTTCCTTTTCTAGCCGTATTTACTCTATTTTTTGAGTTACGTATAAAAGATATAACCGAACTTGATAAATCTTTATTTACTACTTCAATTAAATCTCCAATTGAAATATCTTGCTCTAGTTTAACCTTTATGTTATTTTTCTTTACATCATATTCTAAAACCTTTCCTAAATATGTTCCCCAATGTTTCGGTCTGCCATTACACCATATATCTTGCATGTTTTTCTCTTCTAGATATCCTGTAGAAAAGTTACCTCTATTAAACACTTGAAGTAGTATGTTTTTATCTTCTATGTCTACTTCATATTTTTCTTCGCTGTAACATTTATCAATATATTTTCTATATATTCTAGTTACCGCAGCTACATATTCTGGTGATTTCATTCTACCTTCAATTTTTAATGAATGTGCTCCTGATTTTATTATTTTAGGAAGTATATCTATTATGCAAACATCTTTTGTACTTAAATAATGCTTTTCAACATTATCATTTAGTTTATATAAAAGTCTGCATGGTTGTGCACATTTTCCTCTATTTCCACTTCTTGCGCCTATCTCACTACTTAACTTACATTGTCCAGAATAGCAAACACATAGTGCACCATGTATAAAAATTTCTATTTCCTTATCTACTCTTTTTACTATTTCTTCTATTTCATCAAGGGACAATTCTCTTGCAAGGACAATTCTAGTTATATTTTTACTATTTAATGCATCTATTCCCTCTTTACTATATATCGTTGCTTGAGTACTTACATGAATAGGTAAATCTGGTAGTATATCAGTTATTTTATTTATTAGCCCTAAATCTTGAACTATAACTGCATCTACGCCTATTTCATATAGTTTTGTTGCATATTTTATAGCTTCTTTAAATTCCTCATCATTTATAATCGTATTTAATGTTACATATACTTTTACATTCCTTAAATGTGCATAATCTACTGCTTCTTCTACACTCTCTATACTACTAAAATTATCTGCATACATTCTAGCATTAAAACTAGCTCCTCCTAAATATACTGCATCTGCACCATTTTCAACTGCAGCAATTAGTTGAAGCTTGCCTCCTACAGGGCACAGTAATTCTGGCTTTATATTTTTTACCATAAATACTTCCTTTCTTATTCTAGTATTACTAATGCGTGTACTTTTTCTTTGTTTTCATCTAAAATATACACTTTATTTTGACCTTCTATTTCTTTCTTCATAAACACTATTTTATCTTTATATTTACATTCTGTTTTGTAATCTATCTCTATTTTTGATATATTATCGATATAGCCATCATCTAAACCTTCTAAAGCTAAATCTAAATATATTAAATTATTCATGTGGTTGTTTGTATCCACATCTCTTTTCTGAACTTCATGTTCATATATTTGAATTAAACTCTCTGTGTCTACTTTTGCTGATATCTTTTTAAATTCATTATTATATCCTTCTCTATTTATTATTTTAATTGTATTTATATACTCTTCATTTATTTTTTGTACTTTCTTCGTAATAGTATCAATCATTATCCACTTTGATACAGCTTTAGCTATTACGTTATCATTTGAATCTAGAAGTTCAAAATCTCTATAGTAATATATTTTATCCATGCTATCTATCCAACTCTTTACTTTTATCTTTTCATTCCAACTTGGTCTTCTTAATATTTCAACTTTCCAGTTAAGAACTATCCAAGCTCTATGAGTTACTTTTTCATCATTAATACCATATCCGTATTCTTGTGAATGAAGTGCTCCAACCTCTTGCATGAATTTAAGATATGAGACTAACTTCATTTTGTTGTTTTTATCTATATCTCCTATTTGAAGTATAAACTCTTTTTCATATGTATCTATCTTTGACATATTTAATTCTCCTAAATTAATTTAATTATTTAAATATTATTATACCATATTATATAAAAATATGTTATACTATTCTAAAATGTATTTAAGTCGCTTTAATATTAATATATAAGGAGGATTAAATATGATAAAAAATAAATTAGGTATAATAGATATGCATGTTCATAGCAGTTGCTCTGATGGAAAAAAGAAAGTAGCTGAAATAATAGAAATAGCTTTAAAAAACGATGTTAGTGTTTTATCTTTTACTGAACATTATAATTTGGGATCATACAAAAAGGCAAAAACATTAGCTAATGATAAAATTGAAATAATTCCAGGAGTTGAGTTTGGCGCAGACTTAGCTTGTTTTGGCATGTCAAACAAACATGTATGCCACATAGGAGCATATTACCCTTCATATCGGATTATAAAAGTATTTGATATGTTCGAAACTAGCCGTAGTAAATGTGTAAAATCAACGCTTAAGAAACTTAACAATCTTGGAATACCTATAACTTACTCAGCTATTGAAAAAAATGCACGGAAACCGGCTAGTATAGGAAGATTCGATATTGCTATTACCTTAGCTAAGATGGGATATTCTGACAGTCCCGTGTCTGCTTATGGCGATTATTTAGACCAAGGAATGCCAGGATATGTTTCAAGAGAAAAATTATCTCCTCAAGATTTAATATATCAAATAAGGGTAGCTAAAGGTGTTCCTGTATTATTTCATCCTAAGAGTCTAAAAATGAACTTTGATGATATGTTTGATTTTTTATACTTCTTGAAAAAATGTGGATTAGAAGGATTAGAGGTATATAACTCTCATCACACCTATGAACAAGTTGACGTATTTTTAAGTATTGCAAACAAACTTGATTTAATCCCAACAGTCGGTTCCGACTATCATGGAATAGTAGGACAAGAAATAGAACTTGGTAAAGGTATAAATAATAATTTAAATATATCTGACTATTCTATTATTACTAGACTAAAGGAAAGACATCATAGTATAAATAATTATGAAGATTAAAGGAAGCTAAAAACTCTTAGCTTCCTTTTTTATCTATATATAATTTATTATGTCATATGTAAATTATTTTTTATTATCATTTGGAATATGCCTTGAAAGAAGTAATAAAGTAGCAAGAGTCACCAGCAAAATAACTAATGTTATTAACTTAGTTGGACTCATAGCTATTCCTACCATTGCTATAATTCCTACTGTCATTATAATTGTAGGAATAAATTCATTTTTCCTGTTTTGTTTCTTTTTTGACATAATAAAATCCTCCTTACAAAATTTTGTATGGTCATATAAATACTAACCAATTAAATTATATCATTGTTTCAAAATTATGTCAACTTTTAACTTTTAAACTTCTAATAATCTGCATAATAAAACTAGTCAAAATTTATTTGTGTTTTCTATATTATTTTGAGCGTAAAAACTTATATCTAGATTATTTCTAGCTTCTATTTGTGTGTATGTATATACTCCCACAACATTTCTACGCTTATTAGTTAACATTATCTTATATTTTTTCTTTTTTATTGTGTCAAGCATCCTTTTTTACTTGCAACATTATGAACTATATGTGTATATATTATTAAATAACTTAAAGATAATACAAATGCTGCTATCACATCACTTGCATAGTGTACTCCTAAATACACTCTACTTAATCCAATCAAAAATATCAATATACTAAATATTATAGTTCCTGTAATTTTAACTTTTTTGTTACTACACTTTTTATTAATCAAATATATTATATATCCATAAAAAGCCATACTAAGTGATGTGTGCCCACTTGGAAAACTATATCCTGACTCTGCTATTATACTAATAAGTTCAGGTCTAGTTCTCTCAAATATGTTTTTAATCCCAAAGTTCAATAATGTTATTATACAAGGATTTAAGCAAAACATTATAGCTGTTTTTTTATCTTTTTTTCTTATTCCTAATATATAACTTACTATTAACGTAATAATTACTATTACTATTGGACTTGCAAGATTTGTTATTATTTTTACAATATTAGTAGTAATAGGGTTAATAAACTTAGATATAATATTATATATATACCTATCAAAACCATGTATTTTTCCTGTCACCATAAAAAAAGCTATTATAATAAAACAAATTAGTAATATTCCTACAATAATCCATTTAATATTTTTTCTTATTTTTTCTTTCATCTATATCTCCTAACAATATATATAAATTTAACATATATAACTAAATTATTCAATATAAATTGTTATATAATAAAAGGATTTCAAGGAAAGAATAAAACATATCCTTTCCTTGAACTTTATAGTATATTAAGCAATATCGTCAATACTTTCGCTAAATTGACTATTATATAAATTAGCATAAAATCCACCTTTTTTAATTAGTTCATCATGTGTTCCAGTTTCTATAATTGTACCTTTATTCATAACTAATATAACGTCAGCATTTTTTATTGTAGATAATCTGTGGGCTATTATAAAGGACGTTCTACCTTTCATAAGTCTATCCATTGCTTCTTGTATTAGTTTTTCTGTTCTTGTGTCAACAGAACTGGTTGCTTCATCTAGTATTATAATTGGACTATTTGCTAAAAAAACTCTTGCTATTGTAAGTAATTGTTTTTGTCCTTGGGATATATTGGTTGCATCCTCATCTAGTACTGTATTATATCCTTGTGGTAGTGTTTTTATAAAATGATCTGCATAAGCTGCTTTTGCTGCTTCTTTAATTTCCTCATCAGTTGCATTTTCTTTTCCATACGATATATTTTCTTTTATAGTTCCATTAAATAACCATGTATCTTGCAAAACCATACCAAATAATCTACGTAGATATCCTCTTTTCATGCTTTTTATATTAATATTATCAACTAATATTGCTCCTTTATCAACATCATAAAATCTCATTAAAAGATTAACTATTGTAGTTTTTCCTGCTCCCGTAGGACCAACTATAGCAACTTTTTGGCCTGGCTTTATATCTAAGTTCATATTTTTAATAAGTTCTTTTTCAGATGAGTAACTAAAGTCAATATTATCTATCTTAACGTTTCCTTTAAGCTCTTTTACTTCCACTGCTTCTTCATTTTCCTTTATTTCTTCCTCTTCTTCTAAAAATTCAAATACTCTTTCAGCAGATGCAATAGCTGATTGTATGTTATTTATAATATTTGAAAGCTGACCTATAGGTTGGTTAAATTGTCTAGAATATTGAACAAAGGCCTGTATATCTCCTATTGTCATATTTCCAGAAGTTACCTTTACTGCTCCTACCAAACATATTATTACATAATTAAGGTTGCTACCAAAATCCATTATTGGTTTTATAATTCCAGAAATAAATTGAGCTTTCCAACTTGTTTTATATAACTCATCATTCAATTTATTAAATTTTTCTATAGATTTGTCTTCATTTCCAAACGCTTTAACTATTTGATGTCCTGTATACATCTCCTCTACATGACCATTTAAATCTCCTGTAACTTCCCATTGCTTAGTAAAATATTTTTGAGATTTTTTGGCTATTATGCTAATAAAGAATACTGAAATAGGTATAATTAAAACTGTAATGCCTGTAAGCATTAGATTTATTGAAAGCATCATTACTAGTATACCTATAATTGTAGCCACTGATGTAATTACTTGAGTTATCGCTTGCCCTATTATAGCGCTTACATTTTCTATATCATTTGTAGTTCTACTTAAAATGTCACCCTTTGAATTTCTATCATAATATTTTAGAGGAAGCTTACTTAATTTATGATTTACCTGTTTTCTCATTTTATATACGATACTCTGTGATACACCAGCCATCATGTATTGTTGAATGTAACTAAACAATGCACTTACTAAATATAACCCTCCTATTATAATTAAAATCTTACCAATATATTCAAAATTTACAGAACCTGTTCCTTTAAATTTCTCTATCATTCCCGAGAATAATTCAGTAGTAGCTTTACCTAATATTTTAGGCCCAACAATACTAAATATCGTACTAAGTATGGCAAACACTATTATTACTGTTATAGTCAGTCTATGTTCTTTAAAATATCTTAATAATCTTTTTAATGTTCCCTTAGTATCTTTAGCTTTCTGTATAGGAGCTTTCGAATGGCCACCCATATGTCTTCCTGGTCCCGGCATTATGCACCCGCCTCCTCTCTTGATAATTGTGAATACACAATTTCTTTATATACATCACAATTTTCTAATAGTTCTTTATGTTTACCTATTCCTTCTATTTTTCCATCATTTAACACTATTATTTGATCTGCATCCATTATTGTACTAACTCTTTGAGCTACTATTATAAATGACGCATTATCTGTTTCTTTCTTAAGTGCTGCTCTTAAATTACTGTCTGTTTTAAAATCAAGTGCTGAAAAACTATCATCAAAAACATATATTTCTGGTTTTCTAACAATAGCTCTTGCTATTGATAATCTTTGTTTTTGTCCACCAGAGAAATTATTTCCTCCTTGTGCTACATGAGACATTATACCTTCCTCTAAATTATTAACAAATTCAGACGCTTGAGCAACATCAAGTGAATGCATAATTTCTTCTTCTGTAGCGTTTTCTTTACCATATAAAATATTGTCTTTTATTGTTCCACTAAATAAAAATGCTTTTTGAGGAACATAACCTATTTTATCTCTTAAATCTTCTAATTTATAATCCTTAACATTCATTCCGTCTACTAATACTTCTCCACTTGTTACATCATAATATCTAGATATAAGGTTAAGTATTGTTGTTTTCGAACTTCCTGTAGAACCAATTATTGCAGTGACTTTTCCAGGATGTGTTTTAAATGATATGTTCTCTAATGCAAATTCACCCTCACTATCTGGATATTTAAAATTAACATTTTTAAATTCTACTATTCCGTTATGAATATCATTTTCTTTAGCATTGTCTTTATCTTTTATGGCTGGATCTACTGCAAGGACTTCTTGTATCCTATCGCCTGATGCAAACGCTCTTGGAAGAAGTACAAACATTACTGTTGCCATAACAAAAGAAAATAGTACGTGCATTGCATATTGAATAAACGCCATCATATCTCCTATCTGCATTGCCCCTAAATCTATTCTTTTTGCTCCAAACCATACAACTGCTATAGTTGTAAAATTAAGTATTATGGTCATTGCTGGCATTAAAACAGCAACTATTCTATTTACCTTTATTGCGGTATCTATATGATCTTTATTTGATCTCTCAAATCTTGCTTTTTCATATTCGTCTTTATCAAATGCTCTTATAACTTTAACACCTGATAGTTGTTCTCTCATTATTTGATTTAACTTATCTAGCTTGACTTGAAGTGATTTAAAAAGTGGTGTTGCTTTTTTCATTACTATTCCCAATATTAAAAATAATATAGGTACTACTATTGCTAGAATCCAAGATAACGTTTTATCTTTAGATATGGCCATAAATATACTTCCTATACACATTATAGGAACCATAATCATCATTCTAAGAACCATTACAGTTGCATTTTGAACTTGAGTTACGTCATTTGTTGTTCTAGTTATTAAGGAAGGTGTTCCAAATTTATTAATATCTCCTTGAGAAAATGTAGATACTTTTTCAAATATTTTTTGTCTTAATACTTTACCATATCTCATTGCTATTCTAGATGATAAATAACTTGCAAGTATTGTAACTATTGTTATTATAAAAGCAACTATAAGCATTTTTATTCCTACATCTTTAATATACTCCATATCTGAAACATTTTTGGCTTCTACTATTCCAGATGATAGCATGTTTTGAAATAACATATACTGATTATTATCTAAATTATTTAAATCTTGAGAATCCTGAGCAGATAGTATATCTTGTTTTATCCTATTTAATATCTCATCGCTATTTGCAACAAATGCTTCTTTTGTTATCCCTTTACTTTCAAGTGTCTTATTAAGTTCTGTTATTTGGTCTGTTAATATTGCATTCTTTAAAGCCTTAGTATCAATACTATACTCTACTTTACTTATACCATTATTAATAATATCAGACATTAAATTTGGCATATATAATTCACCAATTGATTGAATGGCTACCATCAAAATTATTAAAAAAATCATAATTTTAAATGGTTTTAAATATTTTAGTAATTTTTTCATTAAACAAAACCCTCTCTTTTATACAATCTGTTAAGTAAGACATTTCCTTTTATTATACAAAAATTTGTAATAATATTCAAGTTGTTTTAACAACATTTCACGTCAGTTATATATAGTCAAACCAGCAGTTACAGAAAGTTAAAAGAATAAACAATTCATTATCTATTTTATAATAAGTATTTTTGTATTTAACTAGTCTAAATAGTAACAATTTTATTTATAATATATAAAAAGTTTTATAAAATGTATACATTATAACAATAAAGCGCGCCTAAATTTTGCTTCACAGTAGTAAATCCTTCTATACATACATATTTCCCTGCACTTACTTTTTTATATATTCTATCTATTTCATCTGCAAATATATATTTTTCTGATAATATAACTTTAAACTTGTTTCCATTTAAATCATCTATATAAATATTAAAATATACTTTTAATTTATCTATATAATCAAAATGTATTTTTGATATATTTACTACTTTTCCTAATATTACTACTTTATTCATATTCTTTTACTCCTAAAATAACAAAATAGTTTTAACCTCTTCACAATATCCTTTATATTATTACTAACGTTAAAACTAATATAATATATTTACCATTTAAGGAAGGACAAACTTATCTTTAATACTAATACATATTTTGTATATATTCCTTAAAATACATAATCTAATATTGTATTAGAGTGCTAGACGGAAGCCGCTATTACTGTTGCAATAAGACGGACTATTGTTGTTACGATAAGATGCCGGATTGTTAGACCCAGTGTTATTGTAGTTACCTCCACGATTAACACGGTTATTAGAACTATTGGCCTTTTTAAGCTTGCTCTATGTTACTCAAAAATATTTTTGCACTATTCCTTTTACATCTGCTATTTTCATATACCCTACATGACCTACAAGTAGTCTTTTTGCTTCTCTTATGCTCATTTCATTTTGCTTTATCATATACCTTACATATTTTAATTTATTTACTACTTTTTTCTTGCCTCTATTTCTTATTCTCATACTATATCTATTTATTTTGTATCCACAAAAGTTTACTCCTTGCTTTATTTTAAATATATTTGTTTTGCTATTTAATTTAAGTTGTAGTTTTTCTTCCAAAAATTTTGTTATTAAAGCTAAAATATACTTTGCTTTTTCTTTATTTTCTACTATTATAACTAAGTCATATATCTATATATATATTTTAATCTTAGCTTTTCTTTCATATATTTATCTAATTCATTTAAATATATATTTGCAAACATTTGTGAACAATAATTTCCTATTGGTATTCCTTTACCTAAAATATTATCATATCCTTTTGAACTTTCTAATATATTTTTAGTTAGCCATAAAAACTTTTTGTCTTTTACTTTTTTACATATTATTTCATACAATATATTTCTGTCTATATTTTCAAAATATTTTGCTATATCCATTTTTATTATATATCCATTAATATATTTATTACTACATGTCTTTAATGCTTTTTTTACTTTCAAACTACAACTATGCATTCCTTTATTTTTTATACATGCATAAGAATTATACATAAAGCTTTTTACAAAGTATGGCTCTATAAAATTTTGTACATACCATGTATGCACTATTCTATCTTTAAATGGTGCTGATAATATTTTTCTTTCTTTTGGTTCATATATATAGAATAAATGATAATCTCCAAATGTATATGTTAGACTTGATAATTCATACAGCATTTCTTGTAATCTTTCTTCATAATTTAAGCTAAATTCTATTACATCTATTTTTTTACTTTTACCTCTTTTACTATGCACATATGCCTTATACAAATTTTCATAGGTAAGTGCTTTATCATATATATCTTTTATCCTCTTACCCATTTTATATAGCCACCTATCATTTTACCTATTTCTGATAACATTTCCATTATATACATATATCTTCTATTATCTATATACCTATGTTTATACATTATCCTTACATATATCCTTTGACATGATATATTTGCATCAAGCATATTTAAATACATAAGTTTTTCTTTTACATTATATAATTTACTAATCATTAATATACATTTTATACTTTCATACATTGATATCTTTATTTCATTTCCTA
>CALXJE010000034.1 GCA_944388545.1 uncultured Clostridia bacterium | reverse complement strand
CTTCCCTGCTCCATTATGTCCTATAAATGCAAATATTTCTCCCGACTCAGCAGTGAACGAAATATTATCTACTGCCTTTTTATTGCCGTCATATATTTTAGTATAGTTCTTTACTTCTATCATTTTTATTACCTCGCTTTTTCACATATATTATCATATATACATAAAAAAAACAAGGCGCTAAATACTGCGCTTTGTTCTTTATTTTATTGTCCAATATCCAGTTGCTTGTTGTTTTTCTAACATAACATTATCATTTAATATAACAACCGGTCTCATTGCATAACTTGATGTTCTTACAGCTGTAGTTGGATCTTCTGAAGCAAAATATATACTCATTCCGTTTATCCTATCTCCATTTATAAACCTTACACAAAAACCTACGTCATTATCATTAAATCTCACTCCTGCACATTTATCAGCAATCCAATAATACATATTACTTGATGTTGTTGGATTTATAAAAATAAGCTTATATGCTGGATCATCTACATCTTTATAATCACTTCCTGTATAACTGTAATAGTCAGCTTTCCAAGTATTTATATTACTTCCATCTGGTGTATTAGTATTTGTTAAAGCTGGCTCGCCAGCTGAAACTAATTCTCCAATTGTTTTAATAGATGTTAATTGTATAGCTTTGTTTTCTATTTTACTGAAATAAGAACCTACTGCTCCGTTATAATTAAGTACTTCATTTATATAACTTAAATTTATACTTCTGGCATCACCTACATTTGAACTATACAAACTATTACAAACAGTATTTAATACAGCTTCGCTATTTAAAAAACCTTTTGCACCGCATAAACTTAATTTTGATGTCGTTTCCTTATCAGAAACTAACAATAGGTTACCATCATTATTAATACCTAAGTATTGCCATCTCAAATCTGTTTGAGTAGTAAAACTTTGTACATTTCCATTATTCTCAGACCCATCAGTATTATATGGGTTTTCCGATGTTACTATATTGGGTGTGTACTCTACATAATCTCCTATTTTTATTCCCGCTTTTATAGCGTTTACAGCTGATTCTGTTAATCCTATTAATAACTTACCATCTTCTGTTACAGCTACAGTATTACCATTAAATCCTTGCTTATTTAAACGCTCTTGAACAAATTCTGTAGCTGATTTATTTGTATTACCAAGTTTATGCTCTAAACTCCATTCTGCATATGCAACATTTGCTGCTTCTTTAATTGTCGCATTGTCATTTTTATCCCTTGCTTCTTCTGCTCTTCCGATGATACCACTATTATTTAATGCTAATATTATTGCCCCTGCTAATATTATCATTATTATTATTGTTATAACCAGCACTATTAATGATATTCCTTTCTTTTGTATGTTTTTCATTCATTATCACCTCTTTTTAATATAGTATATAATGTATTAGAAATTTTTTCAATATTCTGTTTACAATTAAGTTCATTTCTGCTATAATAACTATCATAAAATATGGCCCCTTGGTCAAGCGGTTAAGACGCAGCCCTCTCAAGGCTGAATCATGGGTTCGATTCCCGTAGGGGTCACCAAATTTTAAGAGATGTAGTTATGACTCTACATCTCTTATTTTCTATATTCTAGTTATTCCATTAGAATGAACATAATTCCCTTTTTTAGATTTATACCATTTATTGTTACCATTTACATTTTCTCCTATTACTAAATCCACACATTCAAATTTATCTCCTTTATTAAGATATTTTTGATTACCAGGTTGCATCACTGTTGCTGATTTTGTGTTTGGCTCTTTTCTTACATTTGCACCAACAGATTTATCTACTCTACACCAAAATGTAGCTGTTTCAGTTGCTTTTATTTTATTTTGTGCTTTTGGTCTTAATACCCCTAGTACATTTGAATAATTATGTCTCACTATTTTACAAGCTGAATTTATTGGATAATTTTGGTCAAAACTGTTAAAATAATTCACGTCGCCTTCACCTGTACATATTGACATATGTCCATACGTACCGTTACCCCACACCATTACATCTCCTTCTATTGGAACAAATGATGGTGTATTAGCAATTCTTGTAAAGTTATTATATAAATTAGCATCCTTAGAATAATTGCTCCAAAAATCTTTTGCACCATTTACTCCTTTAGGTTGACTTATCTCTAGTACCTCTTTATTATAGTATCTAAACAAATCTACACATTGTGCTCCATATGCTCCATCAAAATCTATTTTCTTACCGTTATATTTGTTTCTAAAATCCCTAAAATACATATTTGTCACTCCTTTTTAGTTTATAGTATTTTGATAAATAGGGTTCTCCATACTATTATTAATGCATATTTTAGCTATATGTGATTAATATATGTACCTATATACTGATTACTCCCATATATTTAAAACTTTTGCCCATGTCATTTGAAATATATAGAGCTGCTGTTTTCCCCCCTTTATAATCACCATCATTACCTTGTGATACAAAAATAGCAATATTATCTTCTTCTAAAATAGGTATTTCATAATAATCATAAACATCTTTCCATTTTAAATCTACTTCTCCTTGTTTTTCTAACTCTTGTTCAGGAAATTCTAAAAGTTCAAATGTTTTACCTCCATTTCTAGTTATATATAATTCTGCAGCATTTCCTGATTTTGTAGGACTTGATATAAATCCTATGTCTTTGTTATAAAAAATATATTCTGCATTTGCACTCACTTGTACATATCCATCTTGGTTTTCAGTAACTAAGCTAAACATATTCCCACCATCTTCTGATTTATATATTTGAACAGCAACTGTTCCCATTGCATAGTCAGACGCACATGCTACTATTTTTTCATTACTATTTATAGAATATTCATATAATATATCTAATTCTTCTCTTCTTTTTGTTTTAGATACTTCTTTATAATCAATATTTTCCGTGGTATCTTCTTTAATTATATTTGTTTTGTTATATTTTATTTCCTCTAAATTACTATAGTCTATAACTACAACTATTAATAACATTGTTAATAACATTAGTAAACATAGTATAAAAATATTAAATTTAGAATCATTTTTTAAACTATTCATACTCTGCGTCCTCTCTTTTTATTTATTATATCATTATACACAGTTCATCTCAAGAAGTGATTTTATTTTTGCATATTTACTTATTATACTAGTTATATTTTATTTTTTAGTATATAATACAAGTTAGGTGATTATATGATTAAAGTTATAAAAAACGGAAATGTAATAACAATGGATGAAAAAAGAAATAAACAAATTGAAAAACTAGATATCGTAATTCAAGACGATACAATTATTAAATTAGAGCCTACCTATCTAGGTGATGCTGATGAAATAATAGATGCAAGTTCAAAAATAGTTATGCCTGGTCTTATAAATTGTCATACACATTTAGGTATGAGTTTATTTAGATGTACAAACGATAACTACAATTTAAATGATTGGTTAAATAAAAAGATATGGCCTATTGAAGATAAACTCACTTCTAAAGATATATATTATTCAACTTTGCTTTCTTGTATTGAAAGTATAAAATCTGGAACTACAACTAGTGCCGACGACTATTTTGGATATCCAGATTTTATTGAAGCTATTAAAGAAACTGGTATAAGAGAATTATTTACATCTTGTGTTATGGATTCAGATGGAAACGGAGATAAAAGGCTAGATATATTTAAAAAACTTTATAATGAAAACAAGGATATGTCTGATCTTATAACTTTTTCTATTGCTCCTCATTCTTTATACACATGTAGTAGTCTATATCTAGAAAAACTTAGGGACTTGGCATTAAAATATAATCTTCCCATTCATATTCATCTATCTGAAAACTTAGATGAAGTAAAAGAAATTAAACAAAAATATAATATGAAACCTGCTTTTGTTTTAGAAAAATTGGGGCTTCTTAAATGTAAACTTATACTTGCTCACTGTACTTACCTAGATGACGATGAAATAGAATTACTAAAAAATCATGATGTAAGTATTGTACATAATCCTGTTAGTAATCTTAACCTAGGATGTGGTATTGCCCCTATAAAAAAATATATTGATAATGGTCTAAATGTTTGTATTGGTACAGACGGACAAGGTTCTGCTATTAACATTGATATGTTTTATCATATGACTTTTGTTGATTTACTTCAAAAAGGACTATATAAAGATCCTACTGTTATGAATTCATACGATGTCTTAAAACTTGCTACCATAAATGGAGCAAAAGCTTTAGGATTAGAAGATAAAGTTGGATCTATCGAAATTGGAAAAAAAGCAGATATAATAATATTGGATTATGATGATATTTCAATATATCCTACCGCAAATATTATATCTCAAATTGTTCATAATACTAGAAATTATCATGTAATTACTAGCATTATTAATGGAAAAACTATAATGCATAATAGAAAATTACTTATTAATATTAACGAAAATAATTTAAAAAATGAAATAGATAATATTATGTTAAAATTAGATATACACTAACTAAAAATACACCTTAAATGTTAAACCTTTTGTCTAACATTTGAGGTGTATCTAATTTTATGATGTGTTCTAACTATTTATTTTTTGCTACTATCTGACTTTCCATCTTTCTTTATTGTAATTTTTTTATTTAAATCAAGGCTTCTATTTTCTAATTTTCTTACTCTCTCATAAAGATATACTACTTGAATAAACTCTATCCAAACAAGAGCATATAATAATAAAATTCCTGCGTTTTCTTTTATAGCATTCCAAAGAGTTCCTCCGTTTCCTAAATTTTTATTAAAAGTTTTCTCATCTTTATATATATTAACTAAATTATTAACTTCACTTTTATTAACTTTTAAAGTATAAGTTTTTTGAAATTTACCATTTTCTGATGTTACTATTATTTTTATTGTATTTTCTCCTAAAACAAGTTTATCATTTCCAACTATATCTACTTTAGCCTTTTCATTTACCGGAAAAGCAGATATGTCTAATCTTTCTATATCTGAAGTTATAGTTCCGCAATTATATTCTAATTCTTCAGAAGAAAAAGCAGGTGTTAATGTAGCATTTGTTATTAATAAATTTTGTAAATAAGCATTAGATTTTACCGGATCATCTGTTTTAGTAACTGTTATTTTATATGTTTTTACTGTT
Organism: uncultured Clostridia bacterium; assembly: GCA_944388545.1. Lineage (GTDB taxonomy): Bacteria > Bacillota > Clostridia > TANB77 > CAG-465 > CALXJE01. Next base: position 397 of record CALXJE010000034.1, on the reverse strand, counting down.
TTTTTATCTTGAGCAGTTACTCGTATCGTTACTAAATTATCTCCCTCTTTCAAATTATCATTTCCAGTTACTACGGCTACTGCCTTACTATGCTGAGGTACTGCAGTAACATTTATTTTACTAACATCTTCTCCGACTGTTATTGCATAATCATATGTTGTAGAACTAAAAGCAGGTGTCATACCTGGTTGATCCACTCTAAACTCTTTTAAAAGAGCATTATTACTTAAAGTATTACTTGTAGTATTGGTAGATGGTTTATTTGAACTTGTGCTACCAGATCCCGATGGTTTAGTTGACGTACTAGGTTTTGAAGGAGACGTTGGTTTAGATGTAGTAGTATTAGATGGTGTAGTTACTTTTATTGTAACGGACTTACTTCCTTTAACATCATTTA
>CALXJE010000033.1 GCA_944388545.1 uncultured Clostridia bacterium | reverse complement strand
TTGCACCTTTTCCTATGATATATATACATTTAAACATATATATCTTTTATTTTTATTAGAATATATCATTTTTCAAGGTGCTTTTTTGTATATGCTTAATATACACCTATATTATTTCACATATATTTAAATTTTACAAGTGTAATTCTCCGCTTTGTTATATACTTTTTATTGCTCCTCAACAGATACAAGAATATATTTGCCATTTTCTACTTTTCCTGTAACTCTATATGTATCCTCATCACTTGTAGAAGAAATTACTACTTCCCACACATATTTATTATCATTATTTAAAACAAGTTTCTGAGACACAAATTCAATCATAGTTCCTGTCCAACCACCCTGATGAACAGCTAATTTTCCATTATACTCTTTGAAAGCAATATTCCGACTTTTAAAATACGAACATATATTGTTTACTAGGCCTTGATATAAACTAGATAATTTATTCGTAAAATTTATATAATCTATATCTGTAACTTTATATATTTCTTCAACTATAGTATCGGTATAATGTGAATCCATTTCTTCATAAGATGAGTATTCCATTATTACTTTTACTCTTCCTTCTGGTGAACCCACACTAATAGCAGATAAATACATTGAAACATATTTCTTATTTAATTTTTATATCTCACTCATCGTTAATGTTACTTCAGATGTATTATTTACTGTAGTGTTTGTATTTTCAATTTGAGACTTCTCTTTTTGCACTATATTTTCACTAGCCTGGTCATTAGAATTTATGTTATCACTTTTTAACTCATTATTTTTTAATCCAATAAGTCCTAATCCCCATGCTAAACATCCTGCCACAACTAACACAAAGAAAAATATCATAAGCCCTAGCACTATGTTATATTTCTTATCTTTTTCCGTTTCACATACACCCCTCTTCTTTTGTTGTTTTCATACAATGATTATCATATTATTATTTTTTGTAAAGAAAAAAAGTGCTTCTTTTGTTTAAGCACTCTTTCAACATTTTACTTATATATTATTTATTCTTCTTCTGGTGCTCCTACTGGGCAAATTCCAGCACATGCCCCACATGATATACATTTTTCTGGATCGATAATATATCTCTCATCTCCACTACTAATAGCACCTGATGGACATTCGTTTGCACATGCCCCACATGATATACATTCCTCACTTATTCTATATGCCATTTTATTCACCACCTTCCTCTTTATTAGCATCACTTTCACTAATTGTTTCTTTATCTTTATCTTTATTTTTATTATTAATTCTTTTTATCTCTGTATAATCAGCGGTTTCAAATTTTTCGTCTTCTCCTATACCAATTTTTAATCTTACTTTTTTATTTAATATATCTAAACCTATTACTTTTGCATCTTCTCCGTTATATTTTACTATTTCGTTTTGCTTTGGCAAATCTTTCAGATTCTCTTTATATGTATCTTGTTCATATTTTAAACAACACATAAGTCTTCCACATGCTCCAGATATTTTAGACATATTAATCTGAACACCTTGCTCTTTTGCCATTTTTATTGTAACTGATTCAAAGTCAGGTAAAAAGGTTCTACAACAAACTTCTTTTCCGCACATTCCTAAATTAGGATACATTTTTATTTCATCTCTTGGTCCTACTTGCCTTAACTCAATTCTTATCTTATATTCTATTGCGAGCCTTTTAACAAGCTCTCTAAAATCAATTCTATCATCTGCTGAAAAATAAAAAATAAGTTTAGTTCCATCAAATGTATATTCAGCATGTATTACTTTCATATCAAGTCCAAGCTCATTTGCTATTTCTTTACATTTTTTTACAGCAATTTTAGCGTTTTCTTCATGAGTTTTTTGCTTTTCCACATCATATTTAGTTGCAGGTTTTATTATTTTTTCTATATTTATATTCTTGTCTATTTCTTTTTCATTTTTTATGCTTACTACTCTTCCTATTTCTATCCCTCTTTTTGAATTTGCAATTACGAGATCTCCAACTCTAAATCCGTAACTTAATGGATCCATATAATGAAGCGTTCCTGTTCTTTGAAACCTAACACCTAACACGACTCTTTCTTTATTATTTTCCATATTGTTTTTCCTTTCTACAAAGTTTAATAGCTAAAACTGTTTTTATAATATCTTCATTACCGTTATATTTTAATTTTTTTCTTGCTTCTTCTATTTCAAACACATAAGAATATTTGTTTGAATAATATAACAGGTATTCTAAATAATTTAATGCATTCGTATTCTTAAAACTAATTTTATCCATTAACTTGATAACTTCTAATTCTCTTTTTAAATTAATATTTTCTACAATTAATTCAACATCTTTAAATAAATTATATTCAGATTCTTCTGTAAGTTTAACAAGCTTTCCTATCGAACCATCGATATAACTTAACATACTATGCGTAAAATAATCTTTATCATAATCCTTCAATAAAATATATTCTGTTATTTCCTTATCTGATAATTTATTAAACCTGATTTGTTTTACTCTTGAAATTATTGTAGGTAAAAAGTTTTGTATATTTTCTGCTATAAGGATAATACATACATAATTAGGTGGTTCTTCTAATGTTTTAAGAAGCGCATTTTGTGACTCTTCATTTAAATTTTCTGCATCATCTATTATATATACTTTATAGCTACCAGTTGCAGGTGCAATATATACATCTTCTACTATTTCTTTTCTTATCTGCTCTATAATAATATTTTTCTTATTTTCTAGTTTTGATATATACTTATAATCTATTGCTATACTTAAATCTTTTTCATTAAGTATTTTTTTTGCAAATTCCTCTGCTAACTTTTTTTTACCTATACCAGATGGCCCTATAAATGCATACGCATGAGATACTTTATTTTTCTCTATATCTTTTAATAATACTTCTTTTGAACTATTATGCCCTATGATATTATCAAACATATTTTTCTCCTATTTTAATTTTCCAATTTTATTAAGTGGCCATATTCTGCAAACAACATTTCCCTCAATTTTATTTATTGGTACAGCACCAAAAGATCTACTGTCTGCACTTTCTGCTCTATTGTCTCCCATTACAAATACACAATCTTCTGGAACAACTAAATCATAAAAATCTCCACTTCTTATAGTTTTAACGCTTTCGTTAAGATACGGCTCTTCCAGCAGCTCATCATCTATATATACTTCTCCTTCTTCTGATATAAATATATGTTCTCCTTCAAGTGCAATTACTCTTTTTACATAGCTTCTTTTTCCTATCCCCATTACATGATATACAAAATTACTAAGGCCACTATATTCTGGATATAATGCAACATTATCTTTAGTTTCAAGGCCTGCTCCAAAAAGTGGAGCTTCAAGTGTTACTATTTGTCCTCTTTTTATTTCTTTTGGATTTATTACTCTCCTACTTATAACTAACTTATCTCCTTGTTTTGCAGTAGGATACATTGATGATTGTTTAACACCTGATACAGTTCCAAAGAAATAGTTTATTATCAAATAAAGGATATATGCAATTACTATACAAATTATCCAATCTATAATTTCTTTTATAACTTTACTTTTCATTAATTTCTCCTAGCCAGTATAATTAATGTACTTTTGCTCCAAGCTCAACATCACCATCTACTGTTATTAATTTTACTATATCTCCATCTCCTGCTGCAAGAAGCATTCCGTTTGAATCTATTCCTCTTAACTTAGCAGGTTTTAAATTAGTAACTACTATTACCTTCTTATTTATTAACTCTTCTTCAGTATAATAAGGAACTAAACCTGATACTATTGTTCTTTTTTCTGTTCCTAAATCTATAGTTAGACAATATAGTTTATTTGTTCCTTCTACTCTTCTGGCTTCTAGTATTTTTCCTACATTTAATTTTACTTTATCAAGTTCATCTATTGATATTAAATTTGTTTTTTCTTGCTCTTTTTCCACAGTTTCCACTTCCTTGCTTTTTTCTATTTCCTCTAATTTTTTTACTTCATCTATTCTTTCAAATAAAGGACTTGCTTTTTGTACTTTAGTATTTGATGCATACTTTCCAAACGTATTAATACTATCTAATGTTTTTTCATCCGAATTTATTTGTTTAAATATGTTTTCAGATGTTGCTGGCATTATAGGGGCAAGCATTACTGCTATTATTCTTATAGTTTCTATTAAATTATATAAAACTGTATTTAGTCTATCTTGTTTAGTCTCGTCTTTTGCTAAAACCCAAGGCATAGTTTCGTCAATATATTTATTACTTCTTCTAACCAACTCCCATATTTCATGTATTGCTTCTTGAACTTTTAACTCTTCCATTTTCTTGTTATAATTTTCTACACTAGTTTTTGCTAAAGCTATAAGCTGTTTATCCACATCTTGAACAATGTTTTTATTTATAACTATACCCTCAAAATATTTGTTACACATTGCAACAGTTCTATTAACTAAATTCCCTAATGTATTAGCAAGTTCTGAATTATATCTACTTATAAATGACTCGTAGGTTATTGATCCATCTTGAGCAAATGGCATTTCACTTAAAGAATAAAATCTTGTTGCGTCTACTCCAAATAGTTTTACTAAATCATCTGCATATATTACATTTCCTCTAGACTTACTCATTTTATCTTGACCAAAAAGCATCCAGCCGTGGGCATAAATATGTTTTGGCAATGGTTCTCCTAAAGCCATAAGCATTATTGGCCAATATATCATATGAAATCTTAAAATATCTTTTCCTATAACATGTAAATCTGCTGGCCAATATTTTAAATAATTTTTTCCTTTATTATCAAAAGTATATCCTAAACCTGTTATATAATTTGAAAGTGCATCTATCCATACATATGTTACATGTTTAGGATCAAAATCAACTGGTATTCCCCATGTAAATGAAGATCTTGATACACATAGATCCTGAAGTCCAGGTTTTATAAAGTTATTAATTATTTCTTTTTTTCTAGATTCTGGTCTAACAAAATCTGGATTTTCCTCTATATATTTTAACAATCTATCTTGATATTTACTTAATTTAAGAAAGTATGCTTCCTCTTTAGAATAAATCACATCTCTTCCACAATCAGGACATTTGTTATCAACAAGCTGAGTTTCAGTAAAAAAAGATTCACACGGTGTACAATACCAACCTTCATAAAACCCTTTATATATATCTCCCTGTTCATATAATTTTTTAAATATTTTTTTTACAGTTTCTTCATGATAATTATCAGTTGTTCTTATAAATTTATCATAGCTGGTTCCTACTAAATCCCAAATTGATTTGATTTCTCCAGCAATATTATCAACATACTGCTTAGGAGAAATTTTTGCTTTTTCTGCAAGTTCTTGAATTTTTTGTCCATGCTCATCTGTTCCTGTCATAAAAAACACATCATATCCTTGCATTCTTTTATATCTTGCTATAGCATCTGTAAAAATAGCCTCATATGTATTTCCTATATGTGGCTTTTTTGATGTATATGCTATTGCTGTAGTTATATAGTATTTTTCTTTTTTATCACACATTTAAATTACCTCCGCTAATTCCTTAACTATAATTATCTCACAGCTATATAAATTTGTCAATTAAATTTTATGTCAAATCTACGTATTTTCTAAGCTTTAACCATAATAAACTATAGCTGTTGCTGTGGCATAATCTTCTATATGTGAAACGCTAACATCTATTTCTATACTTCCTTCATTTTGAAGCTTTAATAATTTTTTATCTAAAAAATTTACTATTGGTCTATTTCTATTATTCACATCATTCAAAATTTCAACATTATAAAATGCGAAATCACTTTTTATATTGCTTACCGCTTTATATATAGCTTCTTTGGCAGCAAATCTTCCAGCATAATATTCATATTTTGCCTTTTCTTTTTTTTCATCTCCAATTTTAATTTCTCTTTCTGTAAATATTTTTTCTTTAAATCCAACTGTATCTAAAATAGCATTTTTTACTCTAGAAACTTCAATTATATCCGTGCCACAATAATACTTCATAATACTTCACTCCAATATATATATTATCACATCTATATATAAATTTCATTATTTTACTTAAATAAATTCTAAAATAAATCTATATAGTTTTTTCACCGCTCTTTATTTTTATGTAAAGCACGATATAATTATATGGTATTAAGTAGGAGTATCCTAAAAATAATTTGAAAGAAAATTGAATTTAATAATGGAATTTATGCTCAATAAGCGGGAATATGCAATAGAAATATACAAATAAGTGTTATCAAGAATTAGAAAAAATTTCCTAGTTATTTCTGTATGATTTTTGTGGATTAGAACATGCAATATACATTTTTAGATATCTAATAGAAGAACAAATTAATTGGAATGATAATAACGTAAGAGAAAATTTATATAAAGATATATTTGTACAAAATGGGCTTGGTGGAATGTTATGGAATGTATTTAAAAGTAGTATATTTGCAACAATTGATAATGCATATCCAGGTAATATTCTCGAAATAAGTGTTAAATAAATGTTTTTAGAATTAGTAATTTAAAAATTACTGGTTCTTTTACTTAGTTCAAAAAATTAATGCAACAAAATAGTGTAAAAAAATAGACACATATAAAAACCTAATATATAATGTAAATAAATAAATAAACAAACATTATGGAGGTTTTTGTATGTGTCGTTTAAATTGTAACACAATTATTGTAGAAAAGGAAGAAGAAAGAGAAAAAAATTCTAGATTAACTCTAAAAGAAAGAGAAGTAATACAATATTTATTAAAAATCATATGTAAACTGTTGATTTTATAGATCGTATATGCTATAATAAGTAATGCTAATCGGGATGTAGCGCAATTGGTAGCGCACGTGGTTTGGGACCATGGGGTTGCAGGTTCAAGTCCTGTCATTCCGACCAAAAGAAAAATATTGTTAAAAGACTTGAAACTATTGGGTTTCAAGTCTTTTTCTTCATCTAAATTTTAGTGCATTTTTAACTGTATTTGAGAGTGTCTGAAAAAGGCTGTAATATGCTACTT
>CALXJE010000032.1 GCA_944388545.1 uncultured Clostridia bacterium | reverse complement strand
TTAAAAAGTGTTACAGAGTTATTCACAAAAACATAACTCTGTAACACAAATATATTATATTTTGTTAATATTTTCCATATTTAAGTACCATTATTCAATTTTTGTAATAATTGATGTTTTTTCCCTGCCTAATTATAGCTCCTAAAGCTTGATTTGATAAATAATTATTAGTATCTACCTCTCTATTATATCCTCCACTAATTACAATTGTATCTCCAGAATTTAACTTTCCTTCTTTTTTTAATATATTTATTCCTTTTGTTATTATTTCATCAAAATCATATATATCTGGTACATGAATTGCATGAACTCCCCATTCAAGTGAAAACTGCCTATATGTTTTTTCACTTGCTGTTATTACAAATATAGGACAAGCTGGTCTATATCCAGATAATATAGAAGGAGTTTTCCCATTTTCAGAAACTAGTATAACTGCTTTTGCTCCAGAAAACATCGCCGAACTACATACAGAGAAATTTACTCTTCTCTTATAATGAGTAAGTTCATCTTCACCTGGTAATAATTTATCTTTAGTTTCTATATATGGAGTAAACATTTCTATATTTCTTTTCTTAAATCTATTCCAATATTTTATTGAGCCTTCTATTGTAGTTGCAATTTCATCCATCATTTTAATACATTCTACTGGATAATCTCCCATAGCAGTTTCTCCAGACAGCATAATTGCACTACTAGAATCATAAATAGCATTTGCAACATCTGAAACTTCTGCTCTTGTTGGTCTTGGATTGTTAATCATAGACTCTAACATTTGTGTTGCAGTTATTACAGGTTTACCTGCAGCATATGCTTTTTTTATCATTTCTTTTTGATTTATAGGAATAGTTTCAAGTGGCATTTCAACTCCCATATCTCCTCTTGCCACCATTATACCATCAGACTCTACAAGTATTGCATCAAAATTTTCCAGTCCTTCTTGGTTTTCTATTTTTGATATTACTTTAATCTTTTCTCCACCAAGACTTCTTAAATATTCTTTTATTGCCCTTACATCCTCAGCTTTTCTAACAAACGAAGCAGCAATATAGTCTACATCATTTTCAACTCCAAACTTAATATCTGCTCTATCTTGCTCTGTAATGGCTGGAAGTGATAATCTAGCTCCCGGAATATTAACACCTCTTCTTGATCTTATTTTAGCAGAATTTAATATTTTACATATTATATCATTATTAATAATCCTCTCTACTACTAAATCTATTAAACCATCATTTAATAAAATATGTTCACCAACTTTAACATCTTTTATTATATCTTTATATGTAACATGTACTAAATCCTTTGTACCAACACACTCATCAGTTGTAAGTGTAATATATTCTCCTTCTTTTAAAAACACCTCTCCATCTTTAAATTCTCCTAATCTTATTTCTGGACCTTTTGTATCTAACATTATGGCCACACCTTTTTTATGTTCTTTATTTATTTTTTTTACTAAATTTATTTTCTTTAAATGTTCTTCATGACAGCCATGTGAAAAATTCATTCTAACTACATTCATTCCCGCATCAATTAATTTTATAAGCATTTCCTCACTTTCACTAGCAGGTCCTATTGTTGCTACTATTTTTGTTTTTCTCATTTATATATCTCCCTTCTGCTTTCTTTTATATTATAACTTTTTATCATATAAATATACTACATCAAAAAACGTCATTTTTCAACAGGTTAAATTAAATATTTTAATAGATTCTTTTATTCATATACTTATCTTATTTCACAAGTACAAACTTAGATACATAAACTAGTTATATACATATATGGGAGTGATACATATGAATGATTGCTGTTTTTCTATTTTAATAAGGCAAAGAGCTTGTCAAAATGGAGTTCCAGTTATAACCGATAAAGTATTTAGTAATATTAATGAGATGGAAGATATATTACTTAATTTTGGATATACTGTTAATTTATCCTCTTTTGGTTCTAATGATATATTAATTACTTTTACAAACGCAAGTCTAAATATAGTTTTAAGATTTTCTATATCAAATCCCGGAATTGGAGTATTTGATTTACCTATAGAAGGGCGGAACATTTAGAGTTGTAATTATATCTCAAGAAACTTGTTGTAATAATGCTTGCTTTTGTGGAAATACAAAATGTGGTTGGTTTTAAAAGGAGGACATATGCTATGGATAATTTTAATGTAAATTTAACAATAAAAGATGCATGTTGCAGTAATTGTTTCAAATGTGTAAATGAACGCACATTATCCATTTTTGATTCCACTACTTTAATAGCACTACAAGACGGATTTTCATTAAGGATTATATCTGTAACTAATAATAGAGTAACTATAGAAGTACGAAAAAGTTTTGTACATTTTATAAGATTTGCCTATTTGAATGTATCGACTAATATATGTCTTCCTTGCTCAAATTGTTGCAAAGAACATGTTCTTACTATTAAAATAAATAACATAGTAACAAACTAGTGTCACTATGTTATTTTCTATATTCTCTTTATCGTATCTATACTATTATCATTAAATAAAATATCATATAATTTAGGTATAGTATCAAGTTTTAAATTTTTTTCTTTCACATAATTATTAATGGACTTTATTACTTTTACTCCTTCAACTGTTTTCCCATTTAACTTTTCTATAGCTTCTTGCAAAGTATAACCTTCTCCAAGCAGTTTACCACAAGAAAAATTTCTGCTTTTTTCACTCATACAAGTAAGTATTAAATCTCCTACTCCTGCATACGTATGAACTGTTTCTTCGTTTCCACCTAGGCTTGTTATAACCTTCATCATATCTTTTAGGCCTCTTGCTAAATATGCTGCTTTAGTTGAATCTGCTGCATTCATCCCATGTAACATTCCAGATCCTATTGCTATAGCATTCTTTACAGCCCCACAAATTTGAACACCAACAGAATCTGTACCTTTATCAATATATATATTATTGCTAACAAGCAGATCATATATACAGTCTACCGTATCTTTATCCTCACCTGCTAGTTCAAATGATATTGGCATTCCATTTGCTATTTCTATAGCAAATGAAGGACCAGAAAGTGCACAAATTTTATTAGTATTTAAAATTTCTTTAAATATTTGTGTAGTAGTTTCAAAAGTTTCCATATCAATACCTTTTGTTGTACTACATATATATTGTGTATTATATATTCCTTTTAGTTCTTCTGCCACATCTCTTACTGCTATAAAAGGAAGACAGTTTATAATTGCATAAGAACCTGAAACTGCATAAGATAAATCTGATGTTATTTCTATACTATCTGGCACTTTTATACCTGGCAGTAATGTTTTATTTTCTCTAGTAGTTTTTATTAAGTCTCTTTCTTCTTCAAATTTTGTCCACATAACAATATCTACATTTTTAGTTTCATTTATTACTTTAGCAAGTGCTATTCCAAGAGCTCCTGTACCTAATATTGTTAATTTCATATTTTCTATATCTCACTTTCTTTTATATCTAATTTAATACTAAGTTCTTCTAATTGATTATCATCAACGACGCCTGGTGCTTCTGTCATTTGACAAGACGCATTTTTATCTTTAGGGAATGCTATTGTATCCCTTATAGAGTCAAGCCCAAGCATTAACATTACAAGTCTATCTAATCCATATGCAAGTCCTCCATGTGGTGGAACACCATATTTAAATGCATTTAGTAAAAAGCCAAATCTTTCTTCTGCTTGCTCTTCAGTAAATCCTAATGATTCAAACACCTTCTTTTGTAATTCTCTAGAATGTATTCTAATACTTCCTCCACCTAACTCAGTACCATTTAGTATTATATCATAAGCTTTTGCTCTTACTTTAGATGGGTCTTTATCTATATATTCAATATCTTCATCTTTTGGAGCTGTAAATGGATGATGAACGGCATAGTATCTCTTATCATCTTCATCATATTCAAACATAGGAAAATCTGTTATCCATAAAAAGTTATATTCCTCTTCATTAATTAGGTTAAGTCTTTTTGCCATTTCACATCTTAATGCTCCAAGTGATGCAAAAACAATGTCATTTTTATCTGCCACAAATAATACTAAATCTCCTTCTTTTGCATTCATTTGTGATATAACTTGATTAATTTGATCTTCTTTCATAAACCTTAATATATTTGATTTATATTCACCGTTTTCTATTGCAAAAGATGCTAATCCTTTTGCTTTATACACTTTTACAAACTCTATTAATTCATCTATTTGCTTTCTTGTATAATTTGCAGCACCAGGAACACATATTGCTCTAACACTTCCACCTTTAGCTATTGTATCTGCAAACACCTTAAAATCGCATCCTTCAAATATGTGTGATAAGTTTTTAAGTTCCATACCAAATCTTAAATCAGGTTTATCTGATCCAAATCTTTCCATAGCCTCATTATATGACATTCTTAAAAATGGTATTTTTATATCGACATTTAACACTTCTTTAAATAAATGTTTTAGATATCTTTCCTGTATTTCCATTACGTCATCTTCATCAACAAATGAAAGTTCCATATCGATTTGAGTAAATTCTGGTTGCCTATCTGCTCTTAAATCCTCATCTCTAAAACATCTTGCTATTTGTATATATCTATCATAACCTGAAAGCATTAATAGTTGCTTAAATAATTGTGGAGATTGAGGAAGTGCATAAAAGTGACCTGGATTAACCCTGCTAGGGACCAAATAATCTCTAGCTCCTTCAGGTGTACTTTTAGTAAGCATAGGCGTTTCAATCTCTATGAATCCTTCTTTGTCAAAGAAATTTCTTGTAATATTTGATATTTTACTCTTAAGCATTAAATTTCGTTGCATATCTGGTCTTCTTAAGTCTAAATATCTATATTTCATTCTTGTCTGTTCTGAAACATTACTATTTTCTTCAATTGCAAAAGGAAGTATGTCACATTCTGAAAGTATTCTAATACTACTTGCTATTATTTCTATATTTCCAGTTTTTAATTTATTATTTATAGTTTCTTCTGATCTTTTTACTACTTCACCTTCTACTGAAATTACATACTCATTTTTGATATGACTTGCTTTTTTAAAATCATCTTTTACATTTTTCATGTCTATAACTACTTGAACTATTCCCGTTCTATCTCTTAAATCAACAAATATTATACTTCCCATATCACGTCTTACTGCAACCCATCCCATTGCTGTTACTTTTTTTCCTACATAAGATTCATCAAATTCTGCACATCTTGCTGTTCTTTTTTGTCCTGTAATTAATTCTGACATTTATTATCCCTCCATTGTTATTATACTGTCAGATTATACCACATAACTCAATATAGTTGCAATATCAAAATTGTCTATTTTATGTTAAATTTGATTATTAGAGCATTTTATAGTATAATAATTATATGTTACTATTATATCTTATTATAATAATTTAATATAAGGAGGATAAAATATGATTATATCATTATTAATAGTAGCTGTCGTTATACTATCACTCATAGTTATAGTAACTATACAAGATAGTACAAACTATACAGCATTTTGTTCCATATATGATTTTTGTGTTAATGACAATCTTGACCCTATAAATAGATTGTTGAAAAGAAAAATTGAACGGAATCTTCCAGAAAATATTTCACTTATAATAATTCAAGACGACATTCGCTTTTTTGATTCTAAATTCTATTGGCCTAAAAAACATGCATTTATTCATTTATCTGATATGAATAATCTCTCAAAGAAATACGTGCATGAACTATCAACAAAAAAATATTCAAAAGAGTTTTTAGAAGAATTTAAGCTTCTTTTAAACTACAGGGTAAATATTTTATAAACTAGAGCTATGCAATTTGCGTAGCTCTAGTTTTTGGATTTTTTCATATTCATAAAAAAGTAATGACAGCATAAAATGTAACAAAAGTATGGAGGTATCATTTATGGATATGTTAAAAGAATATACAAAATTTATGGCTATTTCAATTTTACTTGGAATTATTATCACATGTTTAATAGGCGTATTACTTGCATATACTAATATAAGTGACAATATGATGGGAACTTTAATATTTGTAGGAACAGCTATTTCAATTTTTATTGGTAGTACAATGTTAAATAGAAAAATAAAAAAAAGAGGTTATTTATACGGTTTAATATTTGGATTAATATTTTTTATACTTATATATACTTTTTCTGCTCTAGCATTTTCTAGTTTTTTTATGAACACAACCGTTCTTGTTTATTTACTAATGGCAGCAGTTACTGGTATAATTGGCGGAATAATAGGTGTAAATATATAAAGGAGATATAATGAACATAAAAGCAATTAATTTAAAAAAAAATAAAAAAATAATAGTATTTTCTGCTCTACTTATATTCTTAATTTTTTCGTATGTTGTAGTTGCATATGTAGAATCAAGAGCAGCTTTTTCTAGCGAAAACAATCTTAATACTTTATTAAAAGATATGGAGATATGTGTAGGTGGAGAAGCTGTAGGAATTAAAATTCTTGCAACAGGTGTACTTGTCATGGGAACAGAAAATCAGCCTAATCTTTCTATTGGAGATATAATCTTAGAAGTAAATGGAACTGCCATTGATTCTAATGCTGGTTTGATCACTGAGGTTCAGAAATCAAACGGTGAAGAAATAAAGTTAAAAATAGATAGAAATGGTGAAATTAAAAACATATCAGTAACTGCCGATTATTCTGAAACAAGTAAAATGTATGAACTAGGTCTATGGGTAAAAGATAGTAGCGCTGGTGTTGGAACTATTTCATTTTACGATAAAAAGAATATGACTTTTGCTTCTTTAGGTCATGGTATAACTGAAACTAGCAATAACATAATTATTCCTATTAATTCTGGGGGTATAGTTAAAACTAAAATTACAGAAATTAAAAAAGGAGAAAAAAAGAGTCCTGGGGATATAAAAGGTGTACTTTATACAAATGTTCTAGGTCAAATAATTAAAAACACACCATATGGAATTTATGGTACATTAGAAGAAGACATGTGCTTTGGCAAAGAGGAAATTGATGTTGCTAAAAAATTAGATGTTGTAGAGGGCAAAGCTAAAATATACTGCACTCTAGAAAATAATAAGGTAGAAGAATTTGATATAAATATTGAAAGAGTTCTATATAATTCTTCTGGCAATAAAAATATGGTAATAAAAATCACTGATAAAAAATTATTAGAAAAAACTGGCGGTATAGTTCAAGGAATGAGTGGTAGTCCTATAGTGCAAAATGGAAAATTAGTCGGCGCGGTAACTCATGTTTTCTATAACGACCCTACCCAAGGATACGGTGTATTTGCAGAAACTATGATAAACGATATAGCAACTATAAAATAAAAATCCGCGTGTTACATCACTCGGATTTTTATTTATAGATTTCAAATATTGTTATATCTAATTAATTATTTATACTATCTAATTGATTACCAAATTTAATATTTAAAGCTTGTTTTAAAAATTTATTTTCTTGTTTTTCTAAGTTTGGATCATTTTCTAATGTTTCTGTTGCAGCTTCAATTGCTATTTTAAGTACGCTCATGTCTTTTAATAAATTAGCAAGTTTAAATTCTGGAAGTCCGTGTTGCCTTATACCAAAGAAATCTCCTGGTCCTCTTAATTCTAGGTCTTTTTCTGCTATAACAAAACCGTTATTGCTACTTTCCATTATTTTAAGTCGTTCTAAACTAGTTTTAGATTTACTTTGAGTTTTTAATATACAAAATGATTCATGTTCTCCTCTACCGACTCTTCCCCTTAACTGATGTAATGCTGCAAGTCCAAATCTTTCTGCATTTTCAATCACCATAATTGTAGCATTAGGTACGTTAACTCCAACTTCTATTACTGTAGTAGATATAAGGATATCTATTTTTTTGTTTTTAAAGTCACTCATTATTTCATCTTTTTCTTTATTTTTCATTTTGCCATGCAAGAATCCTACATTATATTTACTAAAAGTTTCATTTTTATATTTTTCATATAAAGCTGTTGCTGCAATTAAATCACTATCTTCACTCTCTTCTATAAGTGGACAAACTATATATGCTTGTCTTCCAGCATCTATATGTTTAGATATAAACAAATTAATTCTAGATTCCATATTCTCATTTGCATAAACTGCATTTGTTTTTATAGGTTTTCTTCCTTTAGGAAGTTCATCAATAATACTTATATCCAAATCTGAATACAAAGTTAAAGCAAGTGTTCTTGGTATAGGTGTTGCTGTCATTACTAATGTATCAATATTTTCCGATTTATTAGTAAGCTTCATTCTTTGTTTTACTCCAAACCTATGTTGTTCATCTGTTACAACAAGCCCTAGTTTATTAAACTCAACGTTATCTTCTAATATTGCATGCGTTCCAAATAAAATATCTATTTCTCCTTTTGATAATTTTCCGATTATTTCTTTTTTATTTTTTTTAGTAGTCTTTCCTGTTATTATATCCGTCTTTATATTTAATTTATCAAATATATTACTTAGATCTTCATAATGCTGAGTTGCAAGAATTGTAGTAGGTGCCATCATAGCTGCCTGATACCCATTTTTTACTGCTACATACATAGCAAGTGCTGCTATAATTGTTTTTCCACTTCCCACATCTCCTTGAATAAGTCTATTCATTACCTTTGAACTATTCATATCTTTTAGTATTTCATCTAAACATTTCTTTTGAGCATTTGTAAGTATAAAAGGTATATTTGACATAAATTCAGAAACATCAATATTTTTAAAAACTATACCATTTAATTTTACATTGCTTTTTTTTATACTCATAAGTGCTAGTTCTAATAAATAAAGTTCTTCAAATATATGCCTTCTTCTTGCTTTATCTATACTATCATAATTATTTGGGAAATGTATATCTAAAATCGCTTTATTTATATCTTCTAAACTATATTTATCACGTAACTGTTTAGAGAGTATATCATTTATATTTAATTTATCATTTACAAATTTGGTCATAAGGGAAATAATATAGTTATTTGTAATCCCTTTAACTAAAGGATATATAGGTCTTATTCCGCTTATACTAAATATCTTATCTACTGGCACTATTTCTGGACTATTCATTTCAAATCTCAAAATGTTTCCTTCTATTTTTCCATAAAAAGCATATTCTTTACCTTCATGAATAGTATTTTTTAAATAGTTTTGATTAAATACTGTTATCTTTATACTACCTGTTTCATCTCCTACGAAAAAAGAATGAATTGTTAAATTTTTTCTTATTCTTCTGGTTACAATTTTACTCATAATAGTAGCCTTAAAAAGCACATTTTCTCCTAATACAAAATCTTTTATCTGTTTAATATTAGTTCTATCTTCATAATTTCTTGGATAGTAAGTTATAAGATCATAGATGGTATTTATACCTATTTTAGATAGTAACTTTGCTCTTACTTCTCCTACACCCTTTACATATTGTATATTACTACTTAAATCTATCATGTTTATACTCCTTTGAAATAGTATAACATTATGAAATATTAGTGTCAATTAAAGAATAAAAAATAGCATCTAAAAAATTAGATACTATTATATTGGCTGTATGCGTTACTCTTCATCTTTTTTATTTTTATCTACTTTATCAAAAGTTACTCCTTGAACATTTATATTTACAGATTGAACATTAAGTCCTGTCATAGTTTCAACTTGAGATTTTACAGAATTTTGAATTGAAAAGGCTACATCGGGTATCCTTACACCATATTTAACTATTACATATAAATCGATAACTACATTATTTCCATCAAGTTCAATTTTAACGCCTTTAGAATATTTTTTATTGTTACCTAGTATTTGATTTATTCCATCGACTAGGCCTAAAGTCATACCTGAAACTCCATCTACTTCTGCTGCGGCTATTCCTGCTATTATTCCTATTACATCTTCAGATATTGTCAGATTATTTGCTATTTCTACATTTAATCCCTCATTTTCTATTTTTGCCTCTTCTTCTAAAACAAGTTCCTTATCTTCCGTTTTTTTAGTTTTTTCACTCATTTTTATTCCTCCTAATTCCATATGCATATTATATCATTATTATGCGTATAATTCAATAAATTTATTTTTGTTCACAAATAATTCATACTAATATTCACTTTATATTTTTTCGTATATTTATTCTTTAGATATTAACAATTTATATAGAAATTTATAAGACTAGTTTTAAACTACATAAAGTGCTAGACGGAAGCCATTATTGCTGCTGCACAAAGACGGATTATTTCCGTAACAGCTCGATGCTGGATAGCTAGAGCCAGTAGTATTACAGCTACCACCACGATAAACACGGTAATTATAACTATAGGCCTCCATAGTCC
>CALXJE010000031.1 GCA_944388545.1 uncultured Clostridia bacterium | reverse complement strand
GAATGGTCTTAAATTCAAGCATAAAAAATGTCCTCCTTCCTAGAAAGAGAACATTTAAGTTTCATATATAAAAATAAAAACTTACGAACTTTAATTAGTCCGTAAGTTGTATTCAAATGGAGCGGGTGATCAGAATCGAACTGACACAGCCAGCTTGGAAGGCTGGAATTCTACCATTGAACTACACCCGCATATCTCTAAATACAATAATAATTATACTCATATAATAAGTGTTTGTCAATAGTTAATTATAAATTTTTTCATTAAATTTTTTCATTAAATTTTTGTTAAAGAAATTTATATATATTTTTTGGTTTATAAAAAGTGTCATAAATATATTATGACACTTTAAAAAATTATTCTACAGTAACTGATTTGGCTAGATTTCTGGGCTTATCTACATCTAATCCTTTATTTTTTGAAACATAATAAGCTAGAAGCTGAAGAGGCACTATGGCAACAATAGGAGAAAGGAAAGGATGAATGTTTGGTAATTTTATTAAAAAGTTGGAATCTAATTCATAATTGTTGTCATCTAGTGAGGTTATAATGATCGACTTAGCTCCCCTTGAAAGAACCTCTTTAATATTGCTTAATATTTTATTAGATAAAGAAGGATTAGTTATTATTGATATTACAGAAATATCTTTATCTATTAATGCAATAGGTCCGTGCTTTAATTCTCCTGCTGGGTAAGCTTCAGAATGAATGTATGTTATTTCCTTTAACTTTAAAGATCCTTCTAATGCAACGGTGTGGTCTATACCTCTACCTAAGAAAAATATATCTTTTTCTTTAAATATTGTATCTGCAATTTCCTTTAATCTTTCACTGCTTTGTAATGCTAAGTCAACTTTATCTGGAATAGATAATAAATTGTTTTTTAATGAATCTAAAAGAGCTTTGTCTTTAAAACCTATAATTTCAGCCATGTATATAGCTAATATACTAAGTAGAGTTAATTGAGAAGTATATGCTTTAGTAGATGCAACAGCTATTTCTGGACCAGCATGTGTATATAAAGAGAAATCAGCTTCCCTAGTTATAGAACTTCCTGTAACATTTGTAATAGCAATAGTTTTAGCTCCTTTTGATTTAGATAATTTCAGTGCTGCAATAGTATCCGCAGTTTCGCCAGATTGACTAATAAATATACATAAAGAGCGATTAGATATAATTGACTCGTTATATCTAAACTCCGAGGCAATATCAACGGTTACGGGTATTTTTAATAAATGTTGAAACAATGGCTTTATTCCAAGTCCAGCATGCATGGCAGTTCCACAACCAATAATATATATTTGATTTATGGAAGCTAAATACTCTTGTTTAAGGCTAAAATTCGGAAACGTTATTTTTTCTTCATCTAGCAAAACACTGATTGTTTCTCTAATTGATTTTGGTTGTTCAAAAATTTCTTTTAACATAAAATCTTCAAAGTCACCTTTTTCAACAGAGGAGGCATTTAGATTAATAACAGTACTATTTTTTTGTATAGGTGAAAGATTAATATCATAAAATTCAATAGTGTTTTTTGAAAGATATGCAATTTCTAAGTCATTTAGTAGATAAAAATTGTTTGTATAAGAAAGGATAGCTGGAATATCTGAAGCAATGAAAAATTCATTTAATCCTCTACCTATTACAATTGGACTATCTTTTCGTACTACAATCATATTATCCGGAAATGTTTTGCAAAGTATTTCAAGAGCAAAGCTTCCAGAGAAATCATTTATTGCATTTTTTACAGCTGTTAAAAAATCTTTTGTATTTTTCATAGATGTTTGAGAAAAGTAGTAATGAATAAGGTTGGGGATAACTTCAGTATCAGTGCTAGATAAAAACTGATAATTTTTACTTTTTAAAAACGTTTTAATTTCTTGATAGTTTTCTATTATTCCATTATGTACAACAGAAAAAGTATTACTATTATCTAAATGAGGATGAGCATTTAATTTTGATGGTTTACCATGAGTTGCCCATCTTGTATGTGCTATTCCAATACTAGAATCAATAGCATAATTATTACAAATATTGAAAAGTTCTAAAACTCTTCCTTGATTCTTAACTACAGTAATATCTGAATTTTTTATAACAGAGATTCCTGCAGAGTCGTATCCTCTATACTCTAAACGTAAAAGACCATCTAGAAGAATAGGAACAGCATTTTTATTTCCAATATAACCAACAATTCCACACATAGTAATTACCTCCTAGAGAAATATTGAATTATATAAAACTATAAAAAATTAATGTTACCCTATTAGATTTGTGCTAGTAATCGCTTACTAGTTTTACTAATATTTAATGGCAGTAACAATGCCACAGAACCATCCGCCGAATACTCGATAAGTTCTGACCTCGTCAACAATAATAAATATTGTCCAGGCGCTAAAAAACAGTTTACCTCCTTTCAATATAATATTTTTAACCTTTAAATAAATATTAATTTATAAATAGTGATATATAATTCAAAAAAATAATACTATAACTTTTAATTAAAGTCAAATAATAATAAGTTTATTTCAAAGTACCATATAGATATTTAAAACATTCTAGGTGATCAAATTCATCATCTAAAATTCTATTTATCATATTTTTTATATATTTATCATTAATAGTATTTTTATGTTTAATGTATTGATTAATAGCTTTCTGTTCAGAAACAATATCGATAATTAACATATCTTTTAAATTATATGAGTAATTAACATTAGATGCATTCCAAAAATTATTAGAGTTGCTTTTAAAAACAGGATTGCACCCAAGTAAAAAAATCGTTTCTCCTAGCATTTCTAAATGGCGCATTTCAGTAATTGATATTTCTTTTAGTATTTTAGCAATATTTTCATGTTTATTTTCTTTTATTATATGTTGAAATGTGTATAAAAATATAGCAGTAGTTTCACTTGTTTTTCCAGCATAGTCTTCAAATAAAAGATTTGCGTACCACTCATTTTTTTCTTCTATTTTAATTTCAGGATATGGTAATTTAGATTTACTTAAACATTTCATATTATCACCTAATAATATACTATTATATTAGATTGGATTAATTACAATAAATATTAATTTATAATTAAAGTTAGTATATAAAAACAAATGTATACTTGACTTTGTATATTATTGATATATACTATTTATTATGTAAAAAGATGGTGAGAATAATGTTAAAATTAAAAGTAAAATGTTTTAATTTAAAATATACACTAGAATGCGGTCAATGTTTTAGATGGAAAAAAGTTGAAGATTGTGAAAATAGGTATATAGGAGTTATTAAAGATAGAGTAATAGATGTTTCTCAGAAAGCAGACACTATAATTATTTATAGTAATAAAGAAGAAAAACTAGAAGAAGTAATTAAAGAATATTTTGATTTAAATACAGATTATGAAGAAATAGAAAAAAGAATATCCAAAATAGACGATAATATATATAAATCAGTTCAAAACACTACAGGGATCAGAATACTTAATCAGGAACTTTTCGAAACTATAATATCATACATTATATCAGCCAATAATAATATAAAGCGAATATCAAAATCAGTTGATAAAATTAGTGAAATGTTCGGACAAGCAGTTGAATATAACAACAAAACATATTATTTGTTTCCAACTATTGAACAACTTAAAAAAGCAACTGTAGAACAACTTCTATCATGCGGAGTAGGATTTAGGGCTAAATATATAAAAGATACAGTAAAAATATTAGGCCAAGACAATAATTTATTAGAAAAGTTGAAGGTATCAAGTAAAGATAGGGCAAAAGAAATATTATTAAACTTTTCAGGTGTCGGACCTAAAGTATCTGATTGTATATTATTATTTTCATTAAATAAATCAGATGTCTTTCCTATAGATGTATGGGTAAAAAGAGTTATGGAGAAATTATATTTTAGACAAAATGTTAGTATGAAACAGATAGCTGGATATGCAAGAGATAATTTTGGAAAAGATGCAGGGATCATTCAACAACACCTGTTTTATAATGTGAGAGAGGGAAATATATAGTTATGAAATCAAGCAAGAAAAGAATTGTATTAAATATAATTGAAATAATATTTTTAGTAGGGGTAATAGGATTTATGTTTTTATTATACGGACCAATTTCATGGTTTAGAAACACAATAATAACATCGGCCATGACTACTATGAATCATCAATGGATTGCTAAACTTATATATAGTGATGAAGTAATTGATGGAGCGCTAAAAGATAATATTCTTATAGAACCTGAAGAAGACACAATAGCAGCATATATTGAAATAAAAGAAGTAACAAATCAAGAAACATATAAAAATGAATATGAAGAGGCAATACTAAAAAAAGATCCTAATAATGATTTATATAAAATAATACCTATAGAAGAGTATATAAACCCAGTCCATTACTATAAAGGATACTTAGTTGCAATATACGATCCTTCTAGAGTGAAACTTGCAGTAACTAAGTATTTAGGTAATAGAGGAGAATATATAACTGACATATCAAAACAGAATAATGCTAAAATAGCCATAAACGCAAGTGGATACGAAGACCCAAACTGGATGGGAAATGGTGGGGCTCCTACGGGAACAGTTATAAAAGATGGACAAGTAGTATGGGGCAAATCAGTAGGTAAAGTAAATATAATAGGATTTAATAAAGAAAATATATTGGTACTTTCAAGAATGACACCTCAGCAAGCAGTAAATAGTGGAATAAGAGATGCAATATCGTTTACACCATTTTTAATAGTAAATGGCAAACCAGCATTTGTTAAAGGAGATGGAGGGTGGGGTATTGCTCCAAGAACAGCTATAGGACAAAGACAAGATGGAATAGTATTATTTTTAGTAATAGATGGAAGACAAGCCCATAGTATAGGAGCAGATATGGTAGACTTAACAGAAATTATGCAAAAATATGGAGCATATAATGCGGCTAATGTTGATGGAGGATCATCGTCTACTCTTCTTGAAAATAGTGAACTTATAACAAAACCAACAGCAGCTGGTAAAGATGGAATGCGTTGGATTCCAAACGCTTGGATTGTAGAATAAAACATGAAATTTAATGATTAAAATAATAACGTATAGAATTTATTTATATGTTATTATTTTTTGTTAATTAATTTTTACGGTATAAATATAATTCATTAAGTCATTTAAATAATATTATATAATAATTATCTAGAAAGTTAAATTCATATTTGTTTTTAAAACGGATTTTACTTTTTATTAAAGCAATCAAGAGAAAACTCTAAAAAACAATAAATAAACACTTGTAAAATTTAAATATATGTGAAATAATATAGATGTATATTAGACATGTACAAAAAAGCACCTTGAAAAAATGATATATTCTAAGAAAAATAAAGATATATATGTTTAAATGTATATATATCATAGGAAAAGGTGCAAAATATATGTTTGATATAATGTATAACAAAATAAAATAAGAGAAAATAAAAAAGAAAAAAATAAACAAAAAAGAATATA
>CALXJE010000030.1 GCA_944388545.1 uncultured Clostridia bacterium | reverse complement strand
TGTTATCCCCCTCTTTTAGGCAGGTTGCCTACGTGTTACTCACCCGTCCGCCACTAAAACTTAAAAAGATTCCACAAACTTCAATTATAGTAAACTATTCTTTCCGTTTACTTCATCACATTAAGTTTCCGTTCGACTTGCATGTCTTAAGTGCGCCGCCAGCGTTCATCCTGAGCCAGAATCAAACTCTTGTTTTAATTCCTTTTCAGTAACTTTCGCTACCGTTCTTTACTTATTCTCTTTGTACGCTTCGTTATGTTAATCATAACTATCGCTTGGCTTCTCTTACTCTTTATTTTTCAATGTGCTTTTTACTCACTCACTGTGAGCAAGATAGATTTTAACACAGGTAAATTGCTTTGTCAATCAAATTCGACATTTTTTTGTATTTTTTTTGAATTTATCTTTATATATTTTTTTAGATGTTTATTTTTATGTAAAATGTACATGCATATAACTCATTTACCTGTATATCTATTATACTAAATCCAAATTAAAAATGCAATGGTTTTTGTTACCAATTTATTTTTTTATGTTTTTTTGTCTGCAAACTTCATATATAGTAATTGCTGCACTTACTGAAGCATTAAGCGAATTAATTTTTCCAATCATAGGTATCTTTAATACTTCATCACAATTTTCTTTTACTAGTCTAGATATTCCCTGTCCTTCACTACCTATAACTATACCAATGCTTCCTGTTAAATCAAAATCATATACGTTTTGTTTTCCTTCCATATCAAGTCCATATATCCAAAGTCCATTATTTTTTAATTTTTTTATTGTTTCGGATATATTAGTGACTCTTGCAACTTTAACATATGAACAAGCTCCGGCAGCTACTTTTTCTACCGTATCTGTTACAGCACATGCATTCCTTTTTGCAATAACAATACCATGTACTCCCATACATTCTGCTGTTCTAATTATTGCTCCTAGATTTTGTGGATCCTCTATTTTATCTAATATGACTACTAGTGGATCCTCATTTTTAAATTTAGCATAATCTAATATTTCTTCTACATCATAATATCTATATTCAGTATATGATGCAACTATTCCTTGATGAGGCTTATTTTCTGATAATTTGTCCAATTTATTCTTGTCACTATCTACCACCACAATTTTCTTAGCTATGGCATCTTTTTTTATATCCATTAGTTCCTTTAGCCCTTTTTGTATATATATTTTATTTACTGTCTTATTTGAAGCAATAAGTTCTTTTACTGGATTTCTACCATATATAATTGGCATACTATCTCTCCTTTCTTTTTCTTTCTATCTATGATATAATTTTATATATTATTAAAAAACAAAGTCCAAATATAATTATTAATGGAGGTATGTTTAAATGATACATATTTTATCATTTCTTTTAGATTTAATTGTCATTATAATTATAATAAAATTTTTTTGGTTTTTATTTAAATTATCTATCAAATTTACTCTTGGAATAATAGCATTTTTAACTATAGTCTTTTTATTTTTATTATTGTTTACACCATTTATATAAAATAATAATTATACAGTTTTAGAAAAAACTGGCATCAATAATATGATGCTAGTTTTTTATTCATCTACTTTAAGAGCCGTCATAAATGCATCTTGAGGAAGTTCAACATTTCCAACTTGTCTCATTCTCTTTTTCCCTTCTTTTTGTTTCTCTAAAAGTTTTTTCTTTCTAGATATGTCACCACCATAACATTTAGCAAGTACGTCTTTTCTTAATGCTTTAACTGTCTCTCTTGCTATTATCTTTCCACCTATTGCAGCTTGTATTGGTATTTCAAATAATTGTCTTGGTATAATTTCTTTTAATTTTTCAGCTATCTTTCTACCTCTAGCTTCTGCTTTACTTCTATGCACAATAAATGAAAGTGCATCAACAACATCACCATTTAATAATATATCTAATTTTACAAGTTGTGACTTTTCATAATGTGTTATTTCATAATCAAAAGATGCATACCCCTTACTTCTGGATTTTAAACTATTAAAAAAATCATATATTATTTCATTTAATGGAATTTCATACTCCAGATTTACTCTTGTATTATCAATATATTTCATATTTATAAACTTACCTCTTCTTTCTTGAGCAAGTTCCATTATATTTCCAACAAATTCTTTGGGAACAATAATATCTGCTTTTGCTATTGGTTCTTCTAATCTATCTATCTCTTGCATATTAGGTAAGTCCGCAGGATTATATAATTCAATAACCTCTCCATTTGTTTTGTATACTTTATATATAACACTTGGAGCTGTTGTAATTATATTCAAATTATATTCTCTTTCGATTCTTTCCTGAATTATTTCCATATGTAAAAGTCCAAGAAATCCACATCTAAATCCATGTCCTAAAGCTGCAGATGTTTCTAATTCGTAATTTAGTGATGCATCATTTAGCTTTAATTTCATTAAAGCTTCTTTTAGCTCCTCATATTCACTTCCATCTGCAGGGAATATTCCGGCATATACCATAGATTTTACTTCTTTATATCCTTCTAATGGTTCGTTTGCAGGATTGTCCTTTAAAGTTATTGTATCTCCTACTCTAATATCTGACACATTCTTTATACTAGCCGCTATATAACCTACTTCACCAGCTTCTAGACTATCACAAGGTTCATATCCACCAACTTTAAAATAACCTATTTCAACAACTTCATATACGGCACCATTTGACATTGTGGTAATTTTGTCACCTTTTGATATCTTTCCATCTTTTATTCTTACATGAGCAACAGCTCCTTTGTAATTATCATATATAGAGTCAAATATAAGCGCTTTTGTAGGCAAATTAGCATCTCCATTTGGCGGTGGTACTTTATTTACAATTTCTTCTAATATGCTTTCTACATTTATTCCATTTTTTGCAGATACACAAGGCGCATTTTCTGCCTCTATACCAATTATATTTTCTATTTCTTCTTTTACCTCATCAGGTCTTGCAGCAGGTAAATCTATTTTATTTATTACTGGTATTATTTCTAAATCGTTTTCTAAAGCTAGATACACATTTGCAAGAGTTTGTGCTTCTACTCCTTGGGCTGCATCAACTACAAGTACTGCTCCCTCACAAGCTGCTAAACTTCTTGATACTTCATAGTTAAAATCAACATGTCCAGGTGTATCTATTAAATTAAGTATATACTCATTTCCATCTTTTGCTACATACTTCATTCTTACAGCTTGAGATTTTATAGTTATTCCTCTCTCCCTCTCGATATCCATATTATCCAAAACTTGTTCTTTTAAATCTCTTACTTCTACTGCTCCAGTAATTTGAAGGAGCCTATCTGCAAGCGTAGATTTTCCATGATCTATATGAGCAATTATACTAAAATTTCTAATATTTTCTTTATTTATCAATTGTGTCATTCCTTCCTATTATTTTTAAATTTTAACATACTATATAAAAAAAGTCGATAGTTTTTAAACTACCGACTTTAAAAATTACTTTTTTAAATACTCTAGTCTTGAATTCCTTACCTTTGTATATTGTCCTGGATAAGCTATCTGAAGAGCTCTAATAGGACTATGATCACAATATTTAGAAAGTAATCCTCCCAAATTGTTTTCATAAAATACTTTTGCACTTATATTTTTTACCACCTCTTCGTGTGTCCACCTAAGCTGTTCTTCTATTAACCATTTTACTGCATCTTTTACTTTAGCTTCAGTCCAAACAGGCATTTTTACAACTTGCCACTCTTTTACATCAATTTCAGCTACTAATAATATAAGTGAATATACACCCCCACCAAATTTCAGAGCTTTACTTCCACCATATTTCTGAATTAACTTTGCGTCAAATATTCTTAGATCGTCAATCGAAGTTAAATCAATATTTTCTTTTTGCGTAAGCCATAGCATAAATTCTCTTCTATTTTTTTCTTTTTCCCAAAATGAATTTTCTACTTTATTTAATTCCCAATATTTTATATCCATTTCTGGAAAGCAATAAGTTATAAGGTTAAAAATATTAGAATTAAAAGCCCTTTTACTTCCTCCTAATTTATATTTTCTTAAATAAATATAACTAAGTTTTTTACAAATTTCCTCTCTTGTTAATTTTAAACGATTTAAAACAACCTCCCGTACAATTTCTTTCATATTATGCGGTGTTACGAATCCATTTGGAAATTTTAATATTTTACCTGCAACTAAATAATCATATACCTCAATAGATGTAAGTTTCGTATAATCAATATTAGATGTATTTTTCCGTCTTTTTTTCATTTTTATCCTCCTATAATTAATCAATTATATTATAAATACTATATCCACTTTATAATAATAACATATTTTTATGTAAATTTCAAACCATATAACTTCAATAATAAATAAAAATATATTTTTACTATTAATTTGGGTTATTTTTTGCTATAATATATATGGAGATGAATATTTATGAATGACAAATATTGTACTTTAAAAGGTTCAAAATTAATTTGGAAAATAGAAAAAATAAATAACAATAAAGTATATTTAGTTATGGGGAATAAAAAATTAAACACATCTATGGATAATATCAATATAATTGAAAATTATGTACCAGAAAAAAATATCGATATATCAATAAGTTTAAATTCTACTATTACTTCTTCTGAACTTATGTTAAGACATAAAACAAAAGAAGAGGCCCTATATGAACTTGATAAATTTATAGATAATGCTATAGCTTCAAATTTGCCAAGAATCAAAATAATACACGGAAAAAATGGTGGTATAATTAGAAATGCTGTCCATAAATATTTAGATAATTGTCCATTTATTTCATCATATAATTTCGGTGATTACCATGAGGGCGGTTACGGAGTTACAATTGCTTATATAAAAAAATACAACTAAATTTTATTAGCTGTATTTTTTATATCTGTTATATTGATTTTATAGTTATTGTTACTAAATTTGTATTACTATCCTGTTTTACTTCTACATCATATTTTTTATCTACGCTCAAATAATTTTTAGCAATTTCTTTAATTTCAGATTCAGGATTTGTTAATTTCATACCTGATTTAGATATATCTAATGCCACTTTGTATTCTATTGTAATATCGTCCATATTTTTTTCTGCGACTAAACTTGCTGCATTTTCAACATATTTACGCATTAAGGCATAGACTTCTGGATAGCTTTTTTCTTTTCCCGCATTTTGTTTTATATCTTCTAAAGTTAGTATAGTGGCTTCTGTGTTTGTTAGGCTTGTATTACTTTCATCATATATTCTAACCTTATCTTCATATATCTGAACATATTCATCTATTTTATTCTCTAAGTCTTTGTCAACAGTTCTTGTGGTTCTCCAAATCCATGTTCCTATTATAGCTAAAATACATATAACTGTAACAATTATTACTGTTAAATATTCTTTCACTTTTATCCCTCCTTTACATATACTTCTTGTTTATTATAATGAGTATGTAATAACTTATGTGCTTTCTCACTATTTGGTTTTCCTAAAAACTCTTTATATAGCTTTTTAACACTTTTATTATCACAAGATATCCTATAAGTTGCTTTTTCATCTGCTTTATATAAGGCTTTCGCCCTAAGTGAAGGTATATCTAAAGTAGCCTTTTCATAAGCTGTCCTTATAGGTTGTCCTCCACCCATAATACATCCACCTGGACATGTCATAACTTCAATAAATTGATATTTACTCTTTCCGTCTCTTATTTCTTCTAATAATTTTCTAACATTTTTAAGTCCTTGTGCTACTGCTATATTGATTTCTTTCCCTGCGATATTAATTTTAGCCTCTTTAATACCTTTTGAACCTCTTAATTTCTTAAAAGCAATATCTTCTATATGATTTCCTGTAAGTTCTTTGTTTATAGTTCTAAGGGCCGCTTCCATAACTCCACCTGTAACTCCAAATATATGTGCTGCTCCTGTTGCTTCGCCAAGAGGATTATCAAAGTCGCTTTCTTTTTGTTTTGACAAATCAATATTTAGCATTTTAAGTAGCCTTGCTGTTTCTCTTGTAGTAAGTACGGCATCTATCATTTGCATTCCATTTACTTCAAGTTCGGGTCTTACTATCTCTGCTTTCTTAGCACTACATGGCATTATTGCAACAGAATATATATCTTTTGGATCTATATTTGTATTTTCTGCATATTTAGTTTTTATCAAAGTACCAAGTATAGACATAGGGGATTTAGTTGTTGATAAATGGTTTAATACATCTGGAAAAAACTTTTCTGCAAATGTTATCCAACCACTACTACAAGATGTAATCATAGGAAGTACACTTCCTCTATTTAGTCTCTCTAAAAATTCTGTTCCTTCTTCCATTATTGTTACATCTGCTCCAAAGTCTGTATCAAACACTTTATCAAAACCTGCTTGTTTTAATGCTGATACCATCTTACCAGTAACTAGTGTACCTATTTCCATTCCAAACTCTTCACCTATTGTTGCTCTTATAGATGGTGCTGTTTGCACTACTACATGTTTTTTTGGATCATTTATTGCTTCTATTACTTCGGTTATAGCATCTTTTTCTTTTAATGCTGCAACTGGACAATTTACTACACATTGTCCACATCCTACACATGTAGACTCTGCTATTTCCATATCCTCTGCTACTCCTATATATGTATCAAATCCTCTTTTTACCCTTGTTATTGCAGAAACTGTTTGAACTTTATCACATATACTAACACATTTTCCACATAATATACATTTTGAAGTGTCTCTAGTTATACATTTTGAGCTTTCATCGTATATACTTTCTGTTTTTTCTCCTTCAAATCTTATATCTTTTATTCCAAATTTTTTAGCAAGAGCTTGAAGTTCACAATTATTATTTCTTATACATGTTAAACATTTTATATTATGATTTGATAATATTAATTCTAGTGTTGTTTTTCTTGCCTTTAAAACCTCAGGTGTATTAGTTCTAACTACCATTCCCTCAGTTGCTGGATATACACATGCTGTAACAAGACCTTTTGCGCCTTCAACTTCTACAAGACACATTCTACATGCGCCAACTTCATTTATCTCTTTTAAAAAACAAAGAGTAGGTATATCTATTCCTGCTTTTCTTGCCCCATCTAATATAGTCTGTCCTTCACTTACTTCAACTTCTTTTGAGTCTATTGTAAATTTAATCATACATTCCTCCTACATAGCTATTTACTGATCGCTTTAAATGGACACTTTTCTATGCAAGCTCCACATTTAATACAAATTTCAGGATTAATTTTAAATGGTCCTTGTCTAACTTCTCCAGATATAGCATTAACCGGACATGTCTTTTTACATATTCCACATTGTTTACATTTTTCAGGATCTATATGAACATTCATCAGCTTCTTACATTCTCCAGCTGGACATTTTTTATATTTAATATGCGCTTCATATTCATCCCTAAAATATCTTATTGTACTAAGAATTGGATTAGGTGCTGTTTGTCCAAGTCCGCATAGTGATGCTTTTTTTATTGAACTTGCAAGTTCTTCTAAAAGCTCTACATCTCCTTCTTTTCCATTTCCTTCTGTTATTCTTGTAAGTATCTCTAGCATTCTCTTAGTTCCAATTCTACAAGGAGGACATTTTCCACATGATTCGTCTACTGTAAATTCTAAAAAGAACTTTGCTAGATTAACCATACATTTTGAATCATCCATAACTATTAGTCCACCTGATCCCATCATGGAATTAATACTAGCCAAAGATTCATAATCTATTTTTGTATCAATAAGAGAGTCAGGTATACATCCTCCACTTGGTCCTCCAATTTGAGCTGCTTTAAACTTTCTTCCTCCTGGAATTCCTCCACCTATATCCTCTACTATTTCTCTTAATGTAACACCCATAGGAACTTCTACAAGTCCAACATTATTTATATTTCCACCCAGTGCAAATACTTTTGTTCCTTTACTAGTTTCTGTTCCAATACTACTATACCATTTAGATCCATTTAATATTATCTTAGGTACATTTGCATAAGTTTCTACATTATTTAAAAGGGTAGGTTTAGCAAACAGTCCCTTAACAGCAGGATACGGAGGTCTTGGATTTGGTTCTCCTCTTTTCCCTTCTATGGAATTCATTAAAGCAGTTTCTTCTCCACATACAAAGGCTCCTGCACCTAGTCTTAATTCTATATCAAAATCAAAACCTGTGCCTAATATATTTTTACCTAGAAGTCCATAATCTTTTGCTTGTTTAATAGCTATCTTTAATCTATGTACTGCTATTGGATATTCTGCTCTTATGTATATATATCCTTGTTTGGCCCCTATAGTATAACCTGCTATTGCCATAGCTTCTAATACAGAATGAGGATCTCCTTCAAGTATACTTCTATCCATAAAAGCTCCTGGATCTCCTTCATCTGCATTACAACATACATATTTTATATTTCCTTCAACTTGTTTTGCAAAAAGCCACTTTTTACCTGTAGGAAATCCTGCTCCTCCTCTACCTCTTAAACCCGAATCAGATATTATCTTTACAACATCGTCTTGAGAGTATTCTAATAAAACTTTTTCTAATGCTTTATATCCATCTACTGCAATATATTCATCTATATTCTCAGGATTTATATATCCGCAATTTTTAAGAGCTATTCTTTTCTGTTTGTTATAAAAATTAAGCTCATGCCATCTCTCTACAAATTTATCATTTTCCTTTGCCATTAATCTTTCTACCACTTTATTATTTAAAGTAGCTTCCACTATTTCATTTGCATCTTCAGGTTTCACTTGCTCGTAAAATATTTCCATAGGATCTATTACAACTATTGGTCCTTTTGCACAAAAACCAAAGCAACCTGTTTTTTCTACGGATATTCCCTCTGCATTTTTCTCTTTTAATATTTTTGATATATTATTAATTATTTTTTGACTTTTAGAAGAAGTACATCCAGTTCCTGCACATACCATTATTCTAATATTTTTCATAGATAATTTTGTTTGAGTTCTAATATTTTCTATGTCTTGAACTGTTTTTTTCATTATTTAGTAGCCTCCTTTTTTCTATAAGTATCAATTATATTTGGTACCATATCAGGAGTGACTTTTCCGTAAACATCTTCATTTATAACAATTGCTGGTGCAAGTCCGCAAGCTCCTATACATCTTACTGATTCAAGCGAAAACAATCCGTCTTCTGTAACTTGTCCAACATCTATATTAAGATTGTCTTTAAATGCTTTTATAACTGCCTCTGCACCTTTTACGTAGCAAGCTGTCCCCATACATGCTTGTATATTATATTTACCTTTTGGCATTAAAGAAAATCTAGAATAAAATGTTATAATTCCATATATTTCTGACAAAGGTACGCCTAATTTGTCAGATAAGTATTTTTGATTAATCTCTGATATATAACCATACTCATCTTGAACTTCATGAAGCGCACCCATTATTCCACCTTTTACACCTTTATATTTATTAGCTATCTTTACCATTTTGTCATCTACTGAATAGCCATTACACCCTTTACATCTTTTCATACCACACCTCTAACATGTACTGTTTAATTCTCTATATCAAAATATATTGTATCAATATTCCCCATACTATCTTCTAAAGTTAATATATAGCTTCCCATATCTGATATTTTTTTACCACTCTTAAATTTTATCTCTTCACCATCTTTAGTTAACGTAGCCTTTACTACATTCTTTGTAACTTTTGGAGTTACGGCTGATGTATACACTGCACCATTTTGCACTCCTGATGCCATACTAGAAATTCCATTTGCATCAATATATGCACTACTTTCTACTATCTCTCCTAACTCTTTTTCATTCATTTTACTATATATAGTAAAAGCTATTCCTAATACTAGTAATAAAACAACTAATCTTGTTGCAAATACTGCTCCATTAAATTTATATTTTCTTTTCCTTACTTTACAGGCTTTTTTATCTACCATTATCTTCTCCTTATTTATTCATTGCATCTTGACTTCCTAAAACATTAACTATCTTATGTTTAACCATATCTTTTACTGCCTCTCTTGCTTTACCTAAATATGTTCTTGGATCAAATACTTCTGGATTTTTATAGAAGCATTCTCTAATATTAGCTGTCATAGCAAGTCTTATATCTGAATCTATATTAATTTTACATACACCATATGTGGCTGCTTTTCTTAAAAGTTCCTCTGTAACACCTTTTGCGCCAGGGATATTACCTCCATATTTATTACACATATCAACAAATTCCTGAGGAATTGATGACGCTCCATGAAGAACTAGCGGGTATCCTGGCATCCTGTTTGTTATTTCTTCCAATATATCAAATCTAAGTCTTGGTTCCCCTTTAAATTTATATGCTCCATGACTAGTTCCAATTGCTATTGCTAAAGAATCACATCCTGTTCTCTTAACAAATTCTACTGCTTCATCTGGACTTGTAAAATTAGCATCTTCTGCTGATACATTAACATCATCTTCTATTCCTGCAAGTTTTCCAAGTTCTGCTTCAACAACTACCCCTCTTTCATGAGCATAATCTACTACTTTTTTAGTTAATGCAACATTTTCTTCAAAACTATATTTTGAACCATCTATCATAACAGATGTAAAACCACTATCTATACAATCTTTGCAAAGTTCAAAGCTGTCTCCATGATCTAAATGTAGTACCACATCTATATTTTTTCCTTTATTACTTGCATCTTTAATTGCCGCTTCCACAAGTTTTTTTAAATATATAGGATTGGCATATTTTCTAGCTCCACTTGATACTTGAAGTATAACAGGAGAATTAGTCTCAACTGCCGCATCCATTATTCCTTGTACTATCTCCATATTATTTACATTAAACGCACCAATTGCATATCTTCCCTCATATGCTTTTTTAAACATATCTGTTGTAGTTGTAAGTCCCATATTTACTACCTCTCTTTGCTTCTATCATATAATAAATTTTACTATATAGTTTATTTAATGTCAACGATTGAAAGTTATATTAACTAATTGTTAAATAAATGAAACATATTTACAAATTATAAAAAGTGAGATGTAGATAACAATACGTTATCTACATCCCCAACTATTAAGTTTAAATAAAAATTATTATTCCTATCTAGTATTTACAATAAAACATCAACTGCAAGTTGTGCAAGAGGTGATCTTACAGCATCACCAATGTTGTTTAATGTAATTTGCCTACACAAATCTCTTCCCTTCATCATTTCAGAAAGATATACAAGTCCATTGTATTTTTCAGTAAGCTCGAGAGAGTCTATCTGTGATGGATCTCCTAAAAAGACAAACTTTGAACCTTCACCTGCTCTTGTTGTTATCTGTTTAATTGCCTCAGGAGCAATATTTTGTGTTTCGTCAATTATGAAATATTTATTCATTATAGAACGTCCACGAATATGCCCTAATGTTTGAATTTCAATTACTCCAGTTTCAAACAAGTCTCCATTAATGATATTTCTTTTATTCCTAAATGTTTTCTTATTAAATCCACTGTCATTATCATATTTCCCACTTGCAGGCTTATATAGCATTTCCAAGTTGTCATAGATTCCACTAATAAATGGATCAATCTTCTCACTTATGTCTCCTGGTAAAAATCCTAATTCTTCTTGATCAACTTTTTTAGTAGACTTTGTTATAAGAATCTGCTCATAAATATTTTCCTCAAAAGTCTGTTGCAAAGCTGCTGCAAGAGAACAGAACGTTTTACCGGTCCCTGCATTTCCTTTCACAATTACAAGAGGTGTTTCAACATCCATAAGTGCATGAATAAGAAATTTTTGCCTTACATTTTTAGGATTTATTCCATATGGCTTTTGATTTGCAAATATAGGAACAATCTTTGAACCGTCAAAATAACCAAGTGCCGAAGAACTATTTTCTCCTTTCATATTTACATATAAATTTGTACACCAATCTATTTTATCAGATTCATAAATATTTTTTACATCCAAATAACCTTTATTATGAAGGTCATCAATACAAAGCGAAGAGCAAAAAACATCTACATAACCTTTATACTGGTCTTTAATTGATGGAAATACTCTGTCTTTTAAAGCCTCTGCAACAATTCCTAAATCTCGTGCTTTCATTCTTATAACAGGATTGTTAGATATAAGCACAACATTTAATCCTTCACTTTGCAGACCTTTGCATGTTTGTAAAATTCTCCTATCTTTTGAAGATACCCCCTCAATTTTTATCTCAATATCGTTATAATTAACGGTTACTTTAAGAAGCGTGCCATTTTCAAGCTTTACTCCTTCTGAGCTTAGCGCTTTAAAATCATAACCATCTACTTGATCTAAAACCTTCCTTGCAATTGTTTGCCGTGCAGATTTCAAGTTCGATAATGAACTTTGTAAATCTTCAAGTACAGCCATCGGAATTATAATATCATGCCCTTCAAATCTCAAAAGAGATTCTTCAGAAGTTAATAATGCTGGCTTGTTTAACACGTAAGTTTTCTTCATAGCAAATACCTCTTTTCTTATTTTTTAACTAATAAATTATTTATAGTTCATATAGCTTTTGCTACTGACAGTATATATCATCAAATACATAAAATCAAGTCCTTTGTCGAATTTTGTTGCATTAATTTTTTGAACTAAGTATTAATTTAATGTTCATATTAATATAACTTTGAACATATATATATAATGTTAAATAAGGAGGGGTTATGTGCGGTATTTGTGGATATATAAATTCAAGTGAGAAAATTAGAAATGAAGAAATAATAAAAAGAATGACCAGTAGTATAAACAGACGAGGCCCTGATGATATAAATATTTTTATAGATAATAACATTGCTTTTGGTCATACTAGACTTAGCATTATTGATTTATTGACTGGAACACAACCTATGACATATGAATATAATTCAAATAAATATACCATTACATACAATGGAGAATTATATAATATGGAAGAAGTAAAAAAAGAATTAATTAACATGGGGTTTTCATTTAAAACAACATCTGATACAGAAGTCGTTTTAGTAAGTTATATAGTATACCAAGAAAAATGTTTAGAAAAGTTAAATGGTATATTTTCTTTCGCTATATATTCTCAAAATGACAATTTGTTGTTTTTAGCAAGAGATAGACTTGGTATTAAACCTTTATTTTATACAATTTCAAATAATACATTTATCTTTGCATCTGAAATAAAATCTATTTTAAAACATCCTAATGTAAAAGCAAGAATTGGTGAAAGAGAATTGGTTGAGCTAATTGGTCTTGGACCTGCTCATAATCCAGGAAATACATATTTTAAAGATATATATGAACTAAAAGCTGGTTACTATGCTACTTACTCTGGAATTAATTTTAATACTTATTGTTATTGGGATTTAAAAACAGAATCTTGTGAAGATGATATTTATACTGCTATTTCTAAAACAAAAGAGCTTGTAACAGATTCATTAAAAAGACAATTGATTTCTGATGTTCCTGTCTGTACAATGCTATCTGGAGGCCTTGATTCTAGTATACTAACAGCTTTAGCTAAGCAAGAAAATTCAGGTCTTTCTACATTCTCTATTGATTTTACAGGGAATAATACATCTTTTATATCAACATCTTATCAACCTACTCAAGATGCTGAATTTGTTAAAATAATGAGTGACTATTTAAACACTAATCATAAAACAATATATTTCAAAAACGAGGATTTATTTAATTTGTTAAAAGACTCAATGATAGCAAGAGATATGCCTGGTATGGCTGATATAGATGCTTCAATGTACGCGCTTTGCAAGGCAATATCTGATAGTGGTTTTAAAGTTTGTATTTCTGGTGAATGTTCTGATGAAATATTTGGTGGATATCCGTGGTATTATAGAGAAAAACTTGTTAACTACCCATCTTTCCCTTGGGCTCTATCTGACGATATAAGAAATGATATGCTAAAAAATAATATCTGCTCAAACTATAATATAAAAGAGTATATTAAAGAAAGTTACGAGAACACATTAAAAAATGTGAATTTAAATTCTAATAATGAAATGGAAAATAAATTTAGAAAAATTAACTATTTAACTATAAAATGGTTCATGAATACTCTAATAGAAAGAACGGACAGAACATCAATGGCAAATGGATTAGAAGTAAGAGTTCCTTTTGCAGATCATAAGATTTTTGAATATATTTACAATGTACCTGCAAGATATAAATTAGGTATTGTTCATAATTCTGAACCAGTAGAAAAATATCTTTTAAGAAAAGCCTTTGAATCTGATCTGCCAAAAGAGGTTGTATATAGAAAAAAATCTCCATTTCCTAAAACGCACTCAAATGATTATTTAAATTTAGTACAAAAAGAATTAATACAAGTCTTAAAAGATAAAAGTAATCCTATACATGAAATAATTAATATAGATTATTTAAATAATATTTTAGAAACAGGCGGAAAAAATTTAAAGGAAAACTGGTTTGGCCAATTAATGACATATCCTCAGACATTAGCATACTTATTACAAATCAATATGTGGCTAAAAGAGTATAATATATCTTTAGATTTATAACATAAAAGGCGAAAGAGCTACGAAATATTTTACGTAGCTCCTTCTTAGATATATATATAATTATAAAAAGGAAGATAGCGATTATATATTTGCCATTTGCTATATACAAATGGCCTGTTCATCTTTGCCAAACCAGACCGCCACATGACTTGTCGGTCTCACGTGTAGAGATTTTACACAATCCCACAACCCGCGGATAGTTAGGTATACTATCTTAACATTAGTATAATTGATTGTTTAAATTATATATAATTTGCCTCATTTTTTTCTAACACTTTCATATATACGTTTTAAAAAAAGTATATTGAAATGCTAGTAAGCATGCGTGTTATAAAAAACACACTTATACTTTATTTTGCTTTTATATTTTTACCATATTTTTTATTTAAACTATATCATTTTTATTTTTTAGGTATAAATATTATATCATATATTTTTGTTATGTCAAGTAAATATGTAAGTTTCCTTATATATAGTAAATATTTCCTTGATATTTTCATTAACTTTTATATTTTTATTATAGACATATTGAATATAATTTTGTATAATATATTGAGGAGTGAATCAATATGTTACAACAAATTATACGGAAAAATGAGAAAAGCAATAGATGATTTTAATATGATAGATGATGGTGACAAAATAGCGGTTGGACTTTCTGGAGGTAAAGATAGTATAACTTTACTCTATGCTCTATATTACCTAAAGAAGTTTTATCCTAAAAAATTTGATATTATTGCAATCACTATCCATCCAGGCAGTAAAACTTTTAAGACTAATGAATTGGAAAAACTTTGTAATAACCTTGATGTAGAATATATAGTATATAATTCTAATATATCTGAAGTTGTTTTTAACATTAGAAAAGAAAAAAATCCTTGTTCATTATGTGCTAATATGAGAAGAGGTATGCTAAATAGTTTAGCAATAGAAAATGGATGTAATAAAATAGCATTAGGTCATCATATGGATGATGTAATGGAAACATTTCTGATGAGTTTATTTTTAAATGGAAAAATACATACTTTTGCTCCTGTTACTTATCTTAGTAGAAGTAATGTAAAAACTATTAGACCTATGATATATGTCGATGAAAAAACTATACGTGCTGTCGCAAGAGAAAAAAATTATCCTGTTATGGATAAATGTTGTCCTGCTGATGGTTTTACAAAAAGGGATTACATGTCTAATCTTTTAAAAGACTTAAAAAAAGATATTCCAAAAGTAAAAGAACATGTCTTTGGAGCTATAAAAAGATCTAATATAAAAGGATGGGAAATTTTAAACAATACTGATAATAATAAGAGAAGTTAAACTATTCTAACTTCTCTTATCATTATTACTATTTAAATATATCATTACTATTAGTTAAGTATTGCATTTTACTTACTTCTTTTCCAAGTTCTTTCTTTATAACTCCTGTTGTATTCATATAATAATCATGTTTATCTATTATCGCATTAACATCTTCTTTTATATCATATACATCATAGCAATTTATAACATAACCATTAAATTCATTTATATCAAGAAATTTATTTGCATTCTCTACAAATTTTTCTTTACCATGAACTACATATACAAAATTTTCATTTGTATAATCATTTAAAATATCTTCATTTAGCCATTCTGAATAGTACATCCTATCCTGCATATTTTTATAAAACTTATTAATAATCTTTTTTATCTTCTTTGTTTCTTCTCTTTCATTAATATAAATAATTTTTACATTATTTAATCTACTTTCTATAAAATTATTTGCAATAATTAATGCATGTGTTGTATTAACTGTAAAACAGCAAAACTTAACTTTTTTCATAATCTTTCCTCCTTTGTTATATCCAAATTTTACCATTCATTATATGCAGTGTCAACAGAATTTTTTATACAGTTTTGTATAATTTTGGAAAATATATCCATAATATTTATGGTGATGAAAATATGAGAAAAAAATATACATTTTATCTTTTTATTACATTCTTTATAACACTTAATCTTGTTATAATATTTAACTCTATAAAATTAAAAAATAATCAAGACAATTATTTTAGGCTTCATGTAGTAGCTAGCAGTAATTCTTTAGATGATCAAATTATAAAATTAAATGTTACAAAGAGTGTAAATAATTATCTAAATAAATTATATGAGTTAAATAAAGATAAAATAAAAAATGTAAATGATAAAGAAGAAGCAAAAAAGTTGATAGAAAATAATATTAATAGTATTTTAGAAGTTGCAAATAATGAAATAGCATTACAAAATGGTACTTACACTTCATATGCTAAGATAGGTAAAATATCATATGGAGAAAAATACTCAGATAAAATAAATATGGAAGAAGGTATTTATGATTCAGTTCAAATTGTTTTAGGAGAAGGTAATGGTGAAAATTTTTGGTCACTCATCTTTCCTTATTCATATAACTCGGAATTTAATACCGAAGATAATAAAGATATAATTGAAAATAAAGATATTAAAATAAAATCTGGAATTATAGAAAGTATAAAAAAAGTGATTAAGCAATTTTCTTAATCACTTTTTATTTTCAACTTAATTAGTATATGGATCTACAATATCATCGTTTTCCCCTGGATCAGTTGAAGATGCTGATGTATGTATAGTACATGTATCCTTTATAAGCATTCTTGACCAGTCTCTTGGTTTAACCTTAGGTGTTTCATCTCTTGTTATAAACGCTTTTTCTTCCACTGTTGGACAAAATTCAGTTGCTACTTTTCCAGACTCTTTACATATTGTTGCTATTTTATGAACATCACATTTATCTGTAGGAACTGTTCCTGATGCAAATATTTCTGTTCTTACAACTCCTCCATACATACTACAAGCTTCTGTTGGAGCTTTACCAGATGCTGTACAAACTGATGCCGTAACTATTCCATTAGGTCTTGTAAATGTTTTTGAGCTAAGATCACTATGTATATCCTTCATAACATCTGCAAATACTCTTATACATGTATAAGGATAAGCTCTTCCTATAGGTTTAGGAGTATCATATCCATTCCATACAGCAGCTGTATAATATGGAGTATATCCAACAAACCATTGGTCTTTATCATCATTAGTATTACCAGTTTTACCTGCTGTATCTATTCCTCTTCCAACCCTTGCTGCTGTACCAGTACCACTAGTAACAACTGTCTTTAAACAATCTGTTATTAAATATGCAGTTGTATCTTTCATAACTCTTTTTGATTTAGTTTCAGCTGTTAGTATTTCCTTTCCATCCTTGTCAACTACTTTAGTATATAATTTAGGTTCTATATATACTCCTCCATTGGCAAATGCTGAGTATGCACCAGCCATTTCAAGTACGGTAGCACCACTATCTAATCCTCCCAATGCCATTGAAAGAGAATTATCTTTACTTGTAAAAGTACTTATTCCTAAACTTTGTGCGAATTTTTTAGCATAGTCTACTCCAACTGATTGCATAGCTCTTATTGCTGGAATGTTCATAGATTGATTTATTGCATTTCTTGCAGATACGTAACCATTGTAATAACCATAATAGTTTTTAGGTGTCCAATTTCCTATTGTTATTTGTGAATCATCATATCCCATTCCAGGATAAGAAATTCCCCTCTCAAAAGCAGGACCATATGCAGCTATAGGCTTAAATGCAGATCCTGGCTGTCTTTCTGCCTGTGTTGCTCTATTAAATCCTAAATCTTTAGTTTTCTCACCTGCACCACCAGATAATCCTACTACATTTCCTGTTTCATTATCTATAACAACTATACCAGCCTGCATAAAATCACCTTTACTGTCAGTATAGAACCATTTTTTATTTGCAAAAGCATCATCAATTGATTGTTGAACATCTGGATCTTGTGGTGTATATACTTTATAACCATTATTATACAACATTTGAACTGCTAACTCTCTTGTTATATTTTGTTCTTCCATTAAATCTTCAACAACTGATTCAATTACTGCGTCAACATAGTATGTAAATTTAGTTCCTGTTGCTACTGTACCTTTTTCATATTTTATTTCATATGCTATAGCTTCATCATATTCTTCTTGACTTATTTTTTCTAGTTCAAGCATTTTATTTAGAACTACTTCTTTTCTATTTTTTAACTTCTCTGCTGCTTCTTCACCTTTATATGGGTTATATACTTCTGGAAGCTGAATTATTGCAGCAAGTGTGGCTGCTTCTGCTAAATTTATCTCCGTTACACTCTTATTAAAATAGGTATGCGATGCTACTTCTACACCATGAGCGCCTGCTCCTAAATATATTGTATTAAGGTATGACTCTAAAATATCTTCTTTCTCTAACTTATTCTCTAAACTTATTGCTCTGTACCATTCTCTTATTTTTCTAGTCCAACTAGTTTCATTATCACCTGTTGTATTTTTTATAAGCTGCTGAGTTATTGTACTACCACCAAAAGTAGATTCTCCTCCGTTCATGATATATGTAAATATTGCTGCTACTGTTCTTTTAATATCTACACCACCATGATCCCAGAATCTTTCATCTTCTATAGCGACAACTGCATCTATTAGATCCTGTGGTATTTTATCATAAGTTACACTAACTCTATTTTCATCATCATATAACGCCGCTATTTCATTATCTTTACTATCATATATGAATGAAGTTAATTTTAACATTTGTAATTGTTCTAGATCTACGTTTTCAGTTTTATCTATTACTCCTGTGATTACTCCAATTACTACTCCTGTCCCTATTATTCCTAAAGCTAAAAAAGTAAACAAGCAAATTTTAAAAATTTTCCACCCTAATTTTTTCTTTTTGTTTTTCTTCTTTTTGTATTCTTTTGCCTCTTTACTACTCGGATTATCTATTTTTCTTTTATAATCTAACTTTTTTAACTTGATTTTATTGTCCTTTTTATTTACATTCTTTTTTGATGGCATATTATTCACCTCGTATATCATTTTACTATATTAACGCTAAAATTACAATACATTTACTTTCTTTTCTAATAATATATTTCTTATGTCATATATTCCACATATTGGTATCGCACCATGTTTTAACGCAAAATTAGCTAAATAATTTTCCCTTTCAAAAATATCCCCTGGTATAGCATATATATCTTTTCCAAATTCTAAAGCTAAGTCTAACATTTCTAATCCTTCTTTAATATTAGTAACTTTATTTATAACAACATCATCTGCTATAAATAAACATAAAATATTATATACATATTTTAATAAATCTTTATTGTCAGTATATTTATTAAATAATATATATACTTTATACTTATTTCCTATATTCAAAATATGAATATAGCTATTAAAATTAATTTTTGTTATATGAAAGCTACCAGGTATAATATAATACCAACCATGTCTAAATAATCTCTTATGCATTTCTTTATTTTTTATATAGTCTGGTTGTATAATATATAAAATTTTTTTTGCAAATCTATTAATTAACTGATTTTTTTCATCTAAAATTAAAATATTTTTTATTTTTGTATCTCTTAGCCTATTATTTATCTCTTTATACAAATACATTAACTCTATTATTTTATTCACCTCTATTTTAAATTATATCTATTAACAAATATAAATCAATAAAAATCATGTCCTTATTTACGACAAAAAAGAGAGCTAAAATGCTCTCTTTTATTTAACTATTTATTATTTGATCTTGATCCTGTCATATAATATATACAAAGTCCAACTATAATAACAACTGCGATTGCTGCAATTATTATTGTCCACATTCTTCCATTATCCATTGAGTCTTCTACATCGTCAACAGTATCCGTAACAGCATCTGCTGTATTGTCTACAACATCTTCTGCATCGTCTACAAGTGTATCTCCTGTATTATTTGTTTTATTACCTGTTGTATCATTTGTGGTTACTGGCGTATTAGTATTGTTATTAACACCTGTGTCATTTCTATTTGTAACATCATCGTTTACTCCATTATTATCTACAGTACTACTTGTTCTTGTTGTATCAGTTGTTCTAGTAGTTCCATTTACAGTATTTGTATTTGTAGTTGTTGTAGTATTACCTGTTGTTGTAGCATATACGCAAGATGTTATACTGAATACTATGGCTAAAATTAATGCAACTATAGTCAGTTTTTTCATATATTATCACCTCCACTACTTAAATTTGTTAATAGTTATACATTCCTATTACTTTCATAGTATGTGTAATAATATACCTTTTAATTCTGCTAGTTTTTAGCATAATTTTTATTCCGTCTATAGTGTCCTACTATTTCGCACCTTAACTTCCAAAACTCTAGTTCATATTTTTCTCTAATATATCCACCATCATTATGTATAATATATGGCACCCTTTTTTATTTCTTTTATCAAAAATAATTGCAATATGTTTAGTTCCAAATACCACTACATCACCTGGTTGCCACTCTTTAATTTCTAATATATCATTTGTTAAAATTTCTGCAT
Organism: uncultured Clostridia bacterium; assembly: GCA_944388545.1. Classification (GTDB taxonomy): domain Bacteria; phylum Bacillota; class Clostridia; order TANB77; family CAG-465; genus CALXJE01. The sequence goes on along the minus strand of CALXJE010000030.1, from coordinate 2,794 downwards.
TTCTTTTAAAAAACATTTAAATTTAAAACTCTTCTAAAGTTAATATTTGGCTCTTTATTATTGTTTACTCTAGGATATTTAGATATATTCTCACTTATGTCTTTTTATTATAGTCTATTAAACTCTTTAAAACATATATATTAAAATCTTCAGAATAATATATTTTTTTATTTAAAAATTATTACATAAAAAATTATAAAATATACTAATAATATTATTAGCAAAATTTTTAAAATTATTTTTGTTTTTCATAATACTTACTAATTAAAGCAGTCTAATATTACTCTTTCTACTTCATAATCTTTCGAAATATCTTGTGCATTTTTATCGACTTTTATAGAAACATATGTATCTATATCATCACATTGTTTATTATTTTTACTGTTTTTTATTATTTCTGTATTTTTACCAAATTTTTTAAGTGCATCTAAATTTATTGTTATGCTTTCACCATCTTGTGCTTTACTTTTTATATAACCTGATGCTACGCTAACTAATTTCTCTTCATAATATTCTTCTGCCCAATCAGTAAGCGTTTTTTGAAGTTTTTTCTTTTCGTACTTTTCAGAATTTATATATATAAATGCACTTACAATCAATCCTACAATAAATATCCCTAAAACTATTATTATCCATGCCTTTTTAGTCATTTTATATCTTTTGCTATTTGCCTTAGTTTTTTTCATTAAAAATCCACCTCAAAATAATTATATCAGTTATTATTTTTAAATCAACTGTTTAAAAAAAATAGCAGGAAAATTCCTGCCATTTTTTATGAACTTATTATTTCTAAATTAAATATTCCCATACTATAAGCTAAATTTCGTATATATTCCTCTAAATTTATTTGAGCAATAAATAATAATCCACTATCATTTGAAATTTCATTTTTTATGCTATCTGTTGCTATAAGAGTTAATGCTATTGTTTCATCTGGTGAATAAATTTCACCAATTAATCCTCTTTTTGTTTCTGATATAATATTATCAATATTTAATGATTTTAATTTAATCTTATCTAAATCATAACTAATACTAATAATATTTCTACTATTATCTAACATAACATTAATTTCTTTGCTTTCAATAGCAATCATAACTGTATAATATACCTTTATACATATATTTGAATCTATTAACCACTCTAAATATTTATTGTTTTCTTTAGTTTTATCATGAAACACAAGTGTGCTTCCACTTTCTTTTAATAATATTATTTCTATTTCATTTGATATATTATGAGCTAACCTATTTGCCTTCAAAGCATTTTCATTTAAAAGTTTTTTATTAATTTCAGTTTCTATTTGTAAATTCTCTTCATTACTGTTAACTAACTCTTTACTATCTTTACCTTGATAAAAGTATGTCTTAAAAATGTTTACCATAATGAAAGCTAAGGATATTATGCATAAAATAGCAAATAATTTCCGGATTTTAATTAGTTTTTTCATTAAAATTCCTCCTAATTAGTTTTATTCATATCTAATTAGATATGTACTAGCTTTCATTATTTCTACATTATATCATAAATGTTTTATTCTTACAAATTTTAATATTTTTATTTTATAATCTCACAGTTTGTCAAATTATCTATTGGTGAGAAGTCTGTAATCTGATTATATGAAATATTTAAATATGCTAACTTGTTTAAATTTTTTAATGAAGATATATTATTAATATTATTTGCACTAAGATTTAGAGATTTTAAATTTTTTAACTCAGATAACACTGATATATCAGATAATCCATTATTGTTAATAGAAAAAACTGATAGGTTTTTTAAGTTTTTTATAGGTTTAATATTTGTAACTCCATTCCAACCCAATGCCAATTCTTCTAATTTACTAAAATTAGAAACAACATCTATATTAGTAATAGCATTACTAGTTAAACTTAATTTTTTTAAATTAAGCATATTTTTTAAAGCATCTATATTATTAATATTATTTCCTGTAAGGCTCAAATCCTCTATATTTACAAGTTTTTCAAGCGGTGATATATCTTTTAAACTTGAATCATCTCTTATATTTAATACTTTTAATTTTGTTAAGTTTGCAATAGGGGTTAAATCGCTAACTGAACACCATCCTAAAGCTAAACTTTCCAAATTAACAGCATATTCTAGTCCTGTAATATCTTGCATTCCATACGCAGATAGACTTTTTAAGTTCTTCATTTTCCATTCTGTTATTTGGTTGTCATCTTCTATTTGTAGCGCTGTCTTTATATATTCTCTTAAAACCTCATCTGGAATATTTACAATATTATTACGAATTTCAATAATATCATTATATACTTTTCCACTTTCATTAATATAATATACGGTATAATCTTCATTTAGACCGTAAACATCTTTCAACAAGCTAGGCTCTCCCTTACCTAAATTACTTTCTTTAACGGCTCCTACTTTATTAGAGTTAATTATATAATACAACTTATTATCCTTTTCCACAGGAATTACTATTTCGTCAGCTGCTAATCTTTCAATATCTTCCTGCGCTCCAATCAAAGTATCTCCATATGGTGTAATTTTAAATTTTTCTTCAATAGTTGAAATATTAAATAAAATAGTTGATTCACTAGCTCTACCTATTATACCGCTATTATTTAATGCTAATATTATTGCTCCTGCTAGTATTATCATCACTATTATTGTCCTAATATTCCGTTATGACTATTTTTTATTTAGCCAACATTTTGTAATTTATTATCTTCTTTTCCCATATTTAAAATATTGAATTTATAATATATAGTTATTTCTTTATTCTCTGATATTTCTATCTTATCAACTAAAG
>CALXJE010000029.1 GCA_944388545.1 uncultured Clostridia bacterium | reverse complement strand
ATAAAATTTTTCCTCCTTTAAATTATAGATTTCTCTCATATATATTCTCTTTAGTTATATATATGTACATATATGTTAAACACGTCTTTGTTTCGTGTATTAACCTGTTTTGTTCTTTTGCAAAAATGTTATTTTGCTCAGATTACATTGCTCCCATTTGAGTAAAGTATGTAGACATTTGCATTATACTTACTATCATAAGTGGTCCAACAAAATATCCTGCAATAAGTATAACCATTGGTGTAAATCCTATAGCTTTACCCATTCTAACTTTTTTCTGTATAAGTCTTTCATTTGCTTCTTTTCTTTTTTCATAATAGAAGTTTCTTTCTGTTTCAAGTTCGTCAAACGCCTCTCTTACAGGTATTCTTTCTACTGCAGAAAGTAAACCATCTACTATTCTCTTAAAGTCTTTATTTGGCACTCTATCCTTTAAATCTTCTAGTGCATCAGTTGCACCAGCCTCATAATTATTAAGTGCCGTTGCTATTGCATCTTTAAATGCATAAGAATATCTTTCTAGCCATTCTAATATAGTCTGTACATCTATTCTTTCAATATACATAAGCATTAATATTATTGATTGGAATTGCATAATTTCGTTTTCTTTTTCCATTTCCCTCATTCTGTTACGTATGTATAGTATTAAATCCGGAACAAAATATGCTACAAATCCAACAAATAGTGATATTATTAACTCCCAATATTTAAGATAGATACCTTGTACTGATGCGACTTTTGAATATATTCTATCTACTTGTTCGTCAGTAACACTGCCCTCTTTTGCCTCTATATCTGCTTTTATTTGTTCTTTAGTTATACTTGCATCTCCTCTATATTGCTCTACATATTCAGCGTCTTGCTCAGCCATTATTTTTGCAGCCTCTTCATCTTCTGCCGATAATTTACCTAGTCCTAGAAACTCTTCGCTTATCTGAGAAAATACAGCATTAAAATCTATATAATGCATATTAATTATAAGGGTAAGTGAAAATACAAATCCTATCAATGCCGCAGTAACTTTATTTACGTAAAACCATTCAAGAGTTAAAAATGCATTTGTATTTTTTATCATTTCCGTTTTTCGCTTTCGTTTAGTTGTATATTCTGCAGGAATTAAAGCATCTACAATCTTACGAATTAATGGTATTGAATATGCTTTATCTTGCCATTTTTTAGTTGCTATTCTATCGAATTTAATTTGATCTGAATCTTCTCTAATAACTCTAAGCATAAAGTAACAAACAAATATTGATATAAGTATAAGAGCTTTTATTATAAATCCAAAACTACTGCTATAGAAGTTTATAAGTGCAGCAAAATTGCTTTCTGCCCAACCTTGTATTATATTAGTAAATAATATTGGTGCAACCGCTATAATTGTTAAACTTCTAAACATATAATTTATTTTATCTCTTTTTAATATTTCTAGATAAACATCATTAACTATATTGTTTAAGTTTTTTAGATAAATAGATGTACCATCTACTTTTCTATCACCAAGTTCCATTGTAAGATAAGAAACACCTGCAAATAATTTAAGGAATCTATTTGGTGCCGTATCATAATATTTTTCAAGTTGAACTTCTGGATTATCTGCTAAAATAGCTTCTTTAATTCTTTTTACCTGAGGAGTTATTTCTTTATCTTCTAACTCATCAATTGCATCATTAAAAGCCTCTTCAATCATTCCATGTTCGTGGAATGAGTGCCTTATTTCTGTAAATACTTCTGGTATCTGTCTTAATATCTTATCTGCTACATTACTAACTCTATAGTCTACAACCTTTTCATTAACTAAAAGTACTGCAATTACAACAATAAGCTGCATATATAAATCACTTGTAACATTTAAGAATATAAATAAAGCTGTTATTACAAATATCACAGAAGCTAACATTATACTTCCAGTTTTTCTTCTTATCTCATATTCAGTATAATCATTAACCATTTCCAGTTTTAATCTTATTTTTCTTGTATAATATTTTAAAACTGGCATTGATATACAAATGATATAGAATACTTGATAAAGTCTATCGAATTGATCAGAAAAACTTTTCTTTTTCTTAACTACAATTTGATCTTTCTGAAAAAGAGCACTATTTTTCTGATATTTCTTCTTTACCATCCTAAAGTACAAAAATAATGCTAAAATCCCTACAACTGAGAATGCTACTAAACCTATTGCTATATACACTAACATCTAATCACCCCCATGCTGTATCTATGAATTTGTCAAAATCTTTCATATCTTCAGGTGACATGTTCTCTCTCATAGCTTTTATATTTTCTTCACTTATTGGATGTACCATAACATATTTACCATCTTTAAATTCAACTATATTATGATATTCATAATTAGCTGTTTGTGTCATATGTCTAAAGTATTCTGTTGCGTTATCCATAAAGGCTGTCCATTTACCTTCCATAGTCTTTTCATTTCTATAGTTTTCATTATAATTATATTTAATTTCTTTAGGTATACACTCTGTTATTCTCTCTATAAACCTTGAACCATCAACACCTCTTTTTAGATGTATATCGAAGTTTATAACATTAACAACCTGTACTTCTGCAACATCTTCATCGTTAAACATTCCTATTTTAAGAAGTGAGTTCCTAAGTGCTGTAATAAGGTTAGGGAATGTTTTAGCATGGTGAGTAAATAGTGTAAACTTAGATGCAACCTGCGCCATCTGAATCATCCATGCGGCAACTGGATCTGTTGCAACCTCTCCAAGAATGTTAACACCACCATCTGTTTTTTTCTGTACATCTAGTCCCATTTGTCCTGTTATTGTTTCTGTTTCTCTAAGTGATAATATATTATTATGTGGATAAATTTTTCTTAAGTGTAACTCGAACGCAGTTTCTTGTACCCTGATTGTTATTGTAGGGTATATATATTTCATTATTGCCATAAGCAAAGTTGTTTTACCGCAACCTTGCTCACCAGTTATTGCTGTTACTCTTGCTCCCCTTATTAAGAATTTTAATAATTCTATTACTGGCTCTTTACCAGGGTGAACTAATAATTGCTCTGTATTTAATAATGTTGGTGGAGCAAATTTTCTTACGAAGAATGCCCAAGATTCAGAAAAATTAGGTCTTAAAACAACAACACGAGAACCATCTTTCATCTCATTAATCTTAAATCCAACTGATTCAGAAAGTTGTCCAGGATTATTATATTTATATATGTTTTGACATACTCTTTTTAATTCTGATTCTGATCCAAAAGATAAGAATGACAAATACATTGCTTTACCTTTATAGAACACCCAAACACTATCATAAGACATTGGTATATTTATTCTACCTGTTTGGTCTAAATATTCTTCCATATCACCAACTTGATCTAGGAAGCTAGGTGGTATACCAGAAACACCGCCTGATACACCATCGATATTTTGATCTCTTATTTCATCTATTACGCTATATCCCTTATACCCTTGATAAACTCTCTGAACAACTATTTCTAATTTATCATCATATGATAATGTTCTATTAGCCATTTGCTCATCAAATATTTTATCTATTTCTTCTGCAGTTACAACATAAGAAGGTACATTTGGGTCATATTCAAATTTAGGGACATCTAATTCATATTCTGTAACTATTTGTGAAAAAGCATTATTTCCATATTTTTTCTTATATTCATGAAGCAATATTTCAAACTTATCTTGCGGAGTAAGTTTATCATAATTATCAAAATTTATAGCATAGTTTATATTTCTTGAATTTACTTTATAATTATTTGATAAAAGGTCAAACATTAACGTTTTTACATACTTTTTATCACTAGAGTCGGCATATCCTGCACCTTTTAATGCTTTTTTTAGTTCATATTTTGTATTTTTTCTTCTTTCAAATTCATCTTCTGAAAGAGCTAAATCATATAAATTCATTCTCGTTATTTCATCAAATTGATTTTTTATATAATCTGATAACCCAGATAAACTATATGCTAATCTTTCTCTATCTACCTCACTAACTTCTGCTGTCTTCTTTCCGCCTTTTGCAAGTGAATATATAGCTAAAGCAACAAAAGCTACTATTATAACTATAAGTATAACGTTAATTATAAATCCTGTTGACACTTATTTAGCTCCCCCCTCAATATTTTAAAATAACATATATTCTATAATTCTCTTATTTTAGTTACTTCTAAAATCTTCTTAACTATTTTTCTTACTTCACTTATAAAGTATCCATTATAATCTCTTGCGTCTGCTTTAATATTTTTATAGAAAAAGTCAATTACTGCTCCGTCATTACATGCATCTGTAAAAATATAATTATGTGGCACTGCAAATATAGGATATTTAGTTCTATATCTACCCTTTATGTTAAATAAATTACATTTAGATTTATTTTCGTAATCACCAACAACTACTATCTTATTTTTATTTTTTATATATTCATTTTTTTCTAATTCTTCAAAGAAATCATCAAGTCTTACTATATCTTGATTTATAGTGCACACTACTAAATCAGCATCTTCTAAAACTTCTCTTGTATAATCGTTTTCAACTGTTTTAGGTAAATCAACGATAACGAAATCATATGCTTCATCAGCTTTTCTAACTATTGCAGGAAAAGTTCCACTTAGAGTAGCAAACTGATCTCTTGTTGTTACATTAGTACCATACATTATATCTAGTCTTTGTTTTAACACCGGTTTTGCATAGTTTCTAATACTTTCTGGTAATAATTTATTGCTTTCTGCTAACCTAGATAGTGCTGTCATGCCTATATTAGAATTTGTAAAAACGTTCATACTTTTTAATTGATCATAATCTGTAAAAGAACTTTCAATTTTTCTGTTTTGCCAATGAGCTTGCAAAAGTATTGCACTTACATCTTCATCTATTCCCATAAGAGTACTCACGGCTATAGCTGCATGAGTATTCCCGGTAGTCCTAGCAAGTGGACTCCAAAATACTATTTTAGGCATATCTATCTATTCCTCCTACTACTATTCTTTATCTCTTTTTTTAACTCACTTGAATTTACATCTTTTAATATATCAGCTCCTATTTCAGAAACTAAATTAATGAACATTTTTGTATGTTTCATTATATCTATAATTCCGCTATGTTGAGCTTCAATATCAGCTATTCTATCTTGGTCTTCATAATTAAGTTCATACATATTTTCATCCCATTCAATAGCAAAATTAATTAATTTATTTTCGTAATATACTTCACTAGCTCTTGTGATGTAATATTTAAATAAAACTTTAGTCAGTTCTAATTTTTTATCCAACGGTTTATATATCATCATTGTTTTAAGTAGCTCTGCATTTTTTGACATTGATATATTAGAGTATTCAACAAAGAAATATGTTTTATTTATTCCTCTTGCTCTAAAGTTCTCATATGCAGATGGATTATCAATGTCAAGAAGTATATAATCATAAAGTCCTATGTTCAATTCTCTTTTACATATATAATTTTCAACATCGTGTAAATTTTTAAATCCAACTGCAAAATCTATTGAATCATATTGCGTAACATATTCTTTTTCTTTTATTGCTAATGATGGAATTGTATATTTCATTCTCTCTTCATAAGTTCCATCTATAACAAGAACTGTTTTTCCCATAAGACTTATTGCTTTTGCTAGATTTATTACAAAATCTGTTTTATTAACATATCCGGCTAACGCTATTACTTCTTGCATTTTATCCTCTCCTTAATAAATAAGTTTATTGTACCGTTTCTTCTGTACCTGTTAAAGTACTATTTCTTAGGTTTTGTTGTGTTGTTATTTGATTTGTAAGTCCTGAAACTGCTGTTTCATAATTTTCTCCGCTTGTGTTTTTAAATTGCTCAATTTTTTCTTCTATTTGTCTTCTAACATCTTCACTTAATTTAGCTTTTGCTTGATCAGTTATATATTTGTTTGCTTTCATATGTTCCATAACAATTGCACTTGGTTCATATGTTCTTTCAATTTTGTTATATGATTCTACATAATATCTATATTCGATTGCATATTTTAAAATCAAATCTGTTAAATTATTAGAAAAATTAATGTATTCTGGTGTTTCTGTAGTTTCAGTTGTTTCATCACCAGCAGTATTATCAGTAGTAGTGTCATTTGTATCAGTATTATTTTGTACATTATCTGTATTATTATCCGTATCATCAGTTGTAGTTGTTGTTTGATCTGTAACTTCTGATGGCACTGTAAGAGCTACTGTTCCATTTGCCACATCTTGTTCTATTTGTTTAGATAATGATAATCTTGCCATTTCAGCAGTTTTATCATCTATTTTAATTTGAGTTGTTGGATCAACATATCTTACTCCGTATAAAGTTACTCCATCAGATAGATAAGTATCAACAATAGCACTATTTAATAAATATAATTCTTCTTCATTTAAATATAACCATACTGTTGTTCCAAATATTCTTTCAACTTTTATTTGTGGCAATACAACATATTCTAACCCACTTGCCATTTTTATTTTTATATCTATATATTCTCCTTCAACAAGTCCTGTAGGAAGCATTACTGAGCTTACTTCTTGAATTCTTTCATCTATTGAGACTATTTCTTCTCCAAACATACTATTTATAAGAGGAATATTTGCTGGTATATTATATTTTGCTATCTTACCAACTGCATTATATCCTGCCTGATCAGTAGGTACCGAATTTTTATGAACTCTTGCTGTTGTTAGCATAGAATCTGTTATCGTTTCTCCTTGTATAACATCTCTATTTAGCATTACAACCTCTGTTGTGTAATTTGCTATGTAATCTTCGTTTGTCCCATCTTTATACGAATTAACTACACTTACTGCCCATATAATTGTTATTGCTATTCCAATAACACCTACACCTGCTCCTATTAATATTCCGTACATTAATCTTTTTCTTATTTGACTCATTCCTATCATACGTACAACCTCCACTATTATCCTTTGTAGATGATATCGTATTTTAAATTTATTTTCAATATGTTTTTTTAAAATAAAGTAAGTTTGTATAAAATGTAAAAAACACGTAATATTTGTGTAATATTATGTGTAAAGTGTCGACAAAGAAAACTTTAAACAACCTTTTTTCTTGTTATTATATAATAAATATAATTAGTTTAAAAAATTGATAAATATATGAATTTAATTCTATTTTAACTAGCTAAAAAAAGATTAGTAGCATATATTAATTCTATATTTTCAAGTCAGTTAATTTTATAAAAGTAAAAAAACTGTGCTTTTCCTAAAAATTTATTTTTCAGAAAAGCGCAGTTAAATTTTAATCCTCGTGCATATACTTATATCTTTGATATATTCATATAGTTTTTGTTAAGCGTTTTACTAAAACACTTCTATATTCATTGAATATATTCTTAAAGCTTTTTTAATATAATCTAATATTCCAGACTTTTGTACATTTTCTTTAATAATTATATTAGTTCTTCCTATTTCTATTCCTTCTGCATCTTTATATATAATCTCTCCCACTTTACTACCTTGTTTTAATGGAGCTTTTAAATTTTTATCTAGCATTATTTCTTGTTTAAACTCTATCTTTTTGCCTTTTTCATTTAATATATTGACAGTATCTTCTAAAACAGCATCTACTTTTCCACCTAAATATTTATTTACACTTATTTTATCTATTACATCTCCCTTAGTGCAGATATTTTGTGTTTCATAATTTATAAATCCATAATTTAATAACTGTTTTGCTTCCTCATTTCTAATTTCAGAACTAGGAGCAGTAAGTACAACTGCTACAAGCGATAAATTATTTTTTGTTGCTGTAGCACTTAGATTATACAGTGCCGTTGAAGTATATCCTGTTTTTAATCCTGTAGCTCCTTCATAATATCTTATTAATTTATTTGTATTAGATAATTGAAATTCTCCTCCCCTAATAGAATCCATCCAAATAGTAGTATATTTTATTATATCAGGGTGATTCTCCATAAGTTCTCTTGACATTATTGCAATATCTCTAGCTGTAGTATAATGATTTGGATCATCTATTCCATGTGAATTAACAAAATTAGTGCCTGTCATTCCTAATTCTTTTGCTTTTTCATTCATCATTTTTACAAAGTTTTCTTCTGTTCCACCAATTAATTCTGCCATTGCTACACAAACATCATTTGCACTAACAACACATATACTCTTTAAAGCTTCATCTATACTTATCTGCTCTCCTACTTTAAACCATATCTGCGATCCCCCCATAGATGCCGCATTTTCACTACACGTAACCTTATCATCATATGATATTTTTCCACTATCAATAGCTTCCATAATTAATAGTATTGTCATTATTTTAGTTACGCTTGCTGGATATGCTTTTTCATCTGCATTGTTTTCATATATTACTTTTCCTGTGGACATTTCCATTAATATTTGTGATTTAGAAGCAAAATTAAAATTTGCTTGCATAACTGCTGGTTTTGCTTCTATACTTTTTACCGTTTCTATATCTTCTTTTTCCTCAACTATAGCAAAAGTTGGCATAGATGTTTTTTTCTCCTCAGCATATACAATTGATATAAAGCAATTAATAATTATAATTGCTATTAATACGATTCCTATATTTTTATGCATAAAAAATCACTCCTTATACTTATATTAAAGTATATGGAATGTTTTTATTTTTATGAAAATTTAATCTATTACTTTTCGTAATTTACCTATTAAGTATATAATTATAGGTAAAATTGTTCCAAATGCAATATATATAATTGCTCCTAAACCTCTAGAATAATCTTCTATTTCAAATATATTAGATGCTATAAATATACTAAGTACATACACTAAAAATAACGTTGGAGAGACCAAATTAGATCTATTTGGTAAATTAAATATTTTTTTTATAAGTGTAGTAACAACATATACTGATGTTATAATTAACACAATATCCGTAACAAGCCAAAATGTAATTGCTAAAGCTTCAACTCTTTCGATTACTGTAAATAATTCTATATTCTTTAGAGAGCTAAAATAAGGTTGTATCATGTCTTGTGATAAATTATATCCTAAAACACCTATTGTGGTGAAAATTATACTAACCGCTATAATTACTGCCATAAGCATATATTTCTTCCCTACTTTAAACATTTCTTCTTTTTTTGATACTTTATCACCTAAAAACAACATACATGGAATGTATACAAAAACAGATATTATAGGTAAAACACCCATTAATATATTTTTTGTGTCATAAATAGTAACTGGATATATATTTGAAATCTTAATATCTGGTATACTTATTAAGAAAACTCCAACAGTAAAAACAATAAGTGGTATCCACATAAATTCACTAAATCTTGCAAATCCTTGAATATTCTTTTTAGCAATTAAATAAACTACAAAAAGTATTGAAATTACAAAAAATTCAATTTGTACATTTGTAAATAATGCTGTCATACATTTCTCAGCAAAATATCTAATTCTAAAAGTTAATAATATTATAGAAAGTATTAAATACATAGTCATAAATATTTTAGCAATAGGTTTACCAAGTATATTTTCAAAACTATCTGCAAGTGATTCATCTTTACCATTTCTCATTATTTTATATAAAATATAAATTAATATACATACAGGTATTACAGCAACTATTGCTGATATCCATGTGGCCTCTTTAGCAAAGAAAGAACTATATATAGGAAGTATCCTTATTATAGAGGCAGAAACACCTATAACATATATTATAAAAAATTGTCTAATGCTTATTTTATCTTCTACTTTATCCATACAATCCTCTCTAAATCAAACTTGCTATCAACCATTCTTATTATGTTTTGACTATACTCGTTAGAATAGTAAATCATACATAGAATGACACTAATTAATACTATTGAACAATATACAACTAACTCTTTTTTATTCTTTGTAATTTTATTACATATTATTTCTTGAATTGCTATCGTTATAAATATAATCCAAATAAATTTCATAGCTACTCCTTATTATAAATTTAAATTATATCATATGTTCTATCAATAGTTGATTCAACATCAACTTTAATATCTAAATTTTTATAATTTTCTTCAAATTCTGACTTTACCTTTCTATATTTATATGGATGTTTTATTTTTAAGTTTTGACCTATATTTAATATATCAATATTAATTTTTTGAGTTTTCTCTATTACTTGTTCTACTTGTTTTTTTATTTTTTCTTCTTGTAAATATTGATACATGTATATATTTTCATTTTTTGTAATATCCTCTTTGGATTGAACTTCTTCAAAATTACTTCTAAATTTAAGTTTAATTATAACTTGACTTAATTTATTATTTTTATCAAATTTATAGTCATACGTTGTTTTTATATCATTTATACCAAAAGATATTAAATTTTTATTTTTATCCTCTATATCTATAATTCCTCCTTGAGCTTTGTTAATTAACATGTTATATATTATTGACTCTTCTAAATTTAAATAATCAATTAATTTATTATCTTTCATTATTCCATATCCATAAAAGTCAAAATTTTTTTCCAATTCTTTTGATTCTTCTACACCTTCTTCCTTTATATCTTTCAATTTGTCAGAATTATCTATTAAATTTAAAGTAGGTATTAAATATGTTTTTGATTCAGACAATTTACTTGATAAAAGTTCAGATATAGTCAAATAGTTTACTACTGTTTTATATGATCCTTTTTTTTCTATGCTTTGCAATTTATTACTAAGTTCATATTCAGCGCTAACTAGCTCTTTTAAAAAATCATATGCAGTCATATCTTTAACTAAATATATATGAGTTGTAAGTCTTATTTCTTGAGCTCTTGAGACTTGATCTAGTACCTTGTTTATATCTTCTTTAGCAGTTTGTTCACCAACTATAAAATAATTTATATGCGAGCCTGTTATTGTCTTATCAGTATAAAACTGCATTGTCCTTGATGCATTGTTAAATGTTTTTGATTTATAACTAATAACTTTTTGCTTTTCTGTATTAGATTCACTTCCACTACTTGCTTCACCTTCTTCTTTATTTATCATACATGAAAGACTTGCTTTTTCATTTTCTTCTGCTTTTTCATCATAATCTAATCCAATAAGTTTTAAAACGTCCATATCATTTATTTCTTTGCTAGTAGGAAGTAAATCTTTACTGCATAATGCTATAAATAATACTATTATAGCTATTGTAACAATTTTTACTATTTTTTCCATAATATTCTCCTATATTACTCCTTCTTTGCCATAATACCTCGCACAATAGTATCTTTACCAAGGTTTTTAAAATTATTAGATGTAAAAGGAACTAAATATGGTACACCAAATGATTCTTTACTTGTTAGATAATAAATTATTAAAATTAATCCTAATGTTAATCCATATAATCCTGTTACTCCTGCTACTAGCACTAAAACAAGTCGTAGTATTCTAAAAGAGCTAGTTAAATCTTGGTTTGGTATTAAAAATCCTGTTATTCCTGCTATTGCAACAACAACTACAACTGCAGGAGATGTAAATTTAGCATTAACTGCTGCTTCACCAACTATTAAACCACCTACAATGGATACTGTTTGCCCTAGTAGTTTAGGGAGTCTTGCTCCTGCTTCTATTAACATTTCAAATGCAATAAGCATAAATACAACTTCTAATATAGATGTAAATGGTACTCCTTCTTTACTCTTTATAATTGACAAAGAAAGTTCTATTGGTATCATCTCTGGATGAAACGTTGATACAGCCACATAAAATCCTGGTATAAATATAGTAAAAAATGCTGCTATATACCTTATTATTCGTATAATAGAGGCTATTGCGTAATTAAAAGAATAATCTTCTGGAACTTGAAAAAACATATTAAATACTGCAGGAACAGTATAAGCTATAGATAGTCCGTCAATTATAATGCCAATTTCTCCCTCTATGAGATTAGCTGTAAATTTATCCACTCTTTCTGTATATAACATAGAAGGAAAAATTGATTTACTTCCTTCAAGCATTTGTTCTTCAAAACTTGCTGGGGCAATTATACTATCGGTATCTATATTCTTAATTCTTTTTATTACTTTATCTAGTATCTTCTTATCTGTGGAACCTTCCATATATACTACTGCAACCTTAGTATTAGTTTCTGTTCCGACATCGAATTCTTGTATTTTTAAATCTTTACTTCTTATTCTTCTCCTAATAAGTCCAGTATTATCTCTTAATGTTTCATTAAAAGATTCCTTAGAACCTTTTACTATATTCTCGTTTGTAGGCTCAGAAATAGTTCTTTTTTCATAGCCTTTGACGTCAAATATTATTGCCTTATCTTTCACATCACTTAAAATTACACATGCAGATCCTGATAAAACATGATCCAAAATATCTTTCTTTTTAGTCACTATTTCCATTTCTATATGTGGAATTATTCCATCTTCTATACTTTTAAAAATGGAAGGCATCTTTATCTTTATATCTTTATTTTCTCGATTACTTACCACTTGATTTTTTAATTTAAGTAATGGTTTTATAACATTCTGATCAAGTAAAAGAGCATTGACCAATCCATCAATACAAACTATACTTATTTTCTTGTTTCCTATAATTTTTATATTCTTTACAATTAAATCGTCACTATTTGAAAATTCTGATTCCACATTTTCTATAGTAATAGCATCTTCCTTTAAGTTTTTTTTGGGAATGACAGGTCCTTTTTTTAGCCTCCAGTCATTAAACATACTAAGTTTCTTCCTCTATCTTTAAAATCTGTGTCGTTTTATTCATGTTTTTATCAACTAAGTTTGTTATTTTATTTAATACATCTGGCGCTAAATCTATTATCCTATCTAATGCTGTATTATTACTATCTAATGTAAGTAATTTTACAACGTCACCTGTAACTACTAAAAAAGCTGCTGGCGAAATATTAACACCTGCACCACTTCCTCCTCCAAAAGGAAGCTTACCATCTTGCATCTCTTTTGTAACTATTTTAGAGTTAAATTCACTTCCTCCTGCTGCAAAACCAAAACTAACTTTTGATATCGGTATAATACTTGTTCCTTCTTGCGTTTCAACTAAATCTCCGACTATTGTATTTACATCGATCATATCTCTAAGCGAACTCATTGCTGTCATCATTAAATTTTCTATTGGATGTTCTGCCATATTCATCTCTCCTTAATTTTTCTTTTTTTAAATTTTTTATAAATTTAAGTATTAAAATAAATACATCTATATTATTAACAACTGAAAGCGATATTATACTGTCTAATGTAAGATAATAGTTATAATCTGAAATAGATACTTGATAGTATAGTTTTTTTAAATTAAAATTTTCTTGATTTAGATTTATAATCATACATATTATAGAATTTATACTTGCATTAATATATGCGTTTTTTACATAGTCTTCTGTATTAAATCCTCCTATTAATATTAGTCTATTAAATTTTATGTTTTTACATAATTTTAACGCTCTTTTGGTTAAATGCGAAGCGCTAATTTCTTTACTTGAAGTAGACTTTTTAAAAGCATTTATAACATCTTCTGGCTTAGTCTTCTTGTTGCTATTTTTTTTAACTTTATTGTTTTTATATTTATATATTGGTATAACTCCGTAATATTTTTATATTTACAATGATTTTGTTTTTTGACTTTAAGTTATCCACACAATGCACATTTTTCCCTTTTAAATTTGTATATATTGTTAATTTTATAGGAATAAAAAAAATAGCAACAATAACCGCTATTAATATAATTACAAAATAAATCATATTAATCACCCGTAGTATTGTTTACTATTTTTATATATTCTATACCTTTATTATTCTTCTATAAGTGATAAATCTATAGAGTTCATATCGATTTTTTTTACTACAATATCTCCAAACATATCTTTTTGTTCTATATCTATATGTTTAAGCCTTGATAATTCTAAAACACTTAAAAATGCTGTTACTATATCAATTTTTTTATCTTTCTTTAAATTATATATATTACTAAAAACAAAACTAGTTCTTCTTTTAAATAAATCAATAATTTGTTTTACCTTACTTCGTATAGTAACTTTTTCATAAGTAACAATAGTATTTACTTCTTTTGCTTTTTTATTTATTTTTAGTTCATTTCTATGCTGAACTTCTAAATATATATTATAGAATTCATTTAAGGATATATTAAAATTTTTGTCCAGCTCTCTCTTTATTTTTAAAGATTCCGCTTGTTTTTCAAAAGCCCCAAAATTTTGTGAGTATATTTCTTTAAATTCTTGCACTTTTTCTTTATATTGTTTATATTCTATTATTCTATTAATAAGTTCTTCTTCTGTAATCCTATTTTCCTCTTCCTCTTCTTCAGGCTCTATTACTGGAAGCAATTTTTTTGACTTTATATATAACAAATTAGATGCCATTACTAAAAATTCAGTTGCAATATCTAAGTTCATATCCTGCATATGATTTAAATATTCTATGTATTCATCTGTAATTTTGCTAAGTGATATATCAAAAATGTTCATTTTATTTTTAGAAATAAGAAAACATAAGAGATCTAAGGGTCCTTCAAAATTTTCTGTTTCAATTTTAAAAGCTTCTTTTTTTTCTTCAAATAGATTACCCATCTGTTATATAACCTCCATAGCTATTTCTAAAACTTTTTTCATATTAGTTGCAGCTTTTTTTGCATTTTTAACTACCATATCATGAGTATCTTCTGATTTATCAATTGATATATTTGTAATACATGAAAATGCAAGTATTTCCATATTACAGTGAGCAGCTACAATTATCTCTGGAACAGTAGACATTGACCTTGCATCTATACCTAATCTTCTCATAGTATCGACTTCCGCTCCTGTCTCATATGATGGTCCTGTAACATACATAAAAACACCTTTATGTATATTTATACTATTTTCTTTTGCAATATTATATATTTTTTCTATTTTATCTTCGTTATAAATATTATTAATAGCAATAAATCTTTCACCATAATTATCTAAATTATCACCTATTAATGGATTTAATCCTGTAAGATTAACATGATCTTTAAAAATCATTATATCTCCAATATTATACTCTATATTTGATGCTCCTGATGAAGTTGTAAATATAATTTTTTGGATTCCCATACTTGCAAATATTCTCTCTGCAATAGTAACTTCTCTTAAATGATAACCTTCATAATAATGAAACCTTCCATCCATTATTAATACATTTTTTCCATAAAATGTTCCAAATACAAATCTAGATTCATGTCCTTTAACCGTAGATACAGGCATAAAAGGCATATCTTTATATTTAATTTCAAAATGTATATCCATATCTTCTATAACATTTGAAAGTCCTGAACCTAATACTACAGCGATGTTATATGTGCTAACATCTCTTTTATATTTTTCAGCAACTTTCTTTATATATAACACATCTTGATTAATCATATTCATATAAATATCGTTATTCATTAATTCATTGCTATTCATATATCTCTCCTATATTATCTAAATTAAAACCTCTTCTGTATAAATACTCCTTAATTTTTATGTCATCATAGCTTTTTAGCTTGGATGATAAAAGCTTATTTATTACATTTGTCTCATAATCACTTGTTAAATTGGTTTCAAATTCTGAATCAATTATACTAGCTTTTATACCTTTTTGCAATAGCTTTTGTTTTAACTCATATTTACTATACTTTAACATTTTTTCATTTTGTCTTATATACGATTTAACATAATCTAAATCGTTTATATATCCTAATTCTTTTAGATAATCTATAACTTTAGATATCATTAAAGAGTCTACTTCTAGACTCTTTAATTTTTTAGCGACCTCGTATTCTGTTTTTTTAGATATACCGATATATTTAATAGCCTTTTCTTTAGCAACAATATAATCCATTTATTTCTCCTTTATTCTTCTAATGTATCATCTTCTTGAGGTTCAATTTCTCCTAAACTTTTTTCAAAAGCCAAATTAAAATTATCCCTTACTTTTTGTTCTATTTCCTGCATAACATTAGGATTATTCTTTAAGTATAGCTTGGCAGCTTCTCTACCTTGTCCAATTTTTTCTCCACCATATGAAAACCATGCTCCTGATTTATTTACTATGTCTAAACTAACCGCTAAATCAAGAACGCATCCTTCTGAAGAAATTCCTTCACCATAAACTATATCAAACTCCGCTTCTCTAAATGGAGGCGCAACTTTATTTTTTACAACTTTAACTTTTGTTCTTGTTCCCATTACTTCTCCATTTATTTTTATTGCTTCTTGTTTTCTTACATCTAATCTTACTGAAGAATAGAATTTAAGTGCTCTACCACCTGGTGTAGTTTCTGGATTACCAAACATAATTCCTACTTTTTCACGTAATTGGTTTATAAATACTGCGACTGTTTTAGATTTGGCAAGTACACCAGTTAACTTTCTTAGCGCTTGAGACATAAGCCTAGCTTGAAGACCAACATGTGAATCTCCCATTTCACCATCTATTTCAGCTTTTGGTACTAGTGCTGCAACAGAGTCTACAACAATTATATCAATTGCTCCACTTCTAACTAATTGTTCTGTTATTTCTAAAGCTTGCTCTCCTGTGTCTGGCTGTGATACTATTAAATTATCTATATCTACCCCTAATTTTTTTGCATATACAGGATCTAGTGCATGTTCTGCATCAATAAATGCAGCTACTCCACCTAATTTTTGAGCTTCTGCAATCATATGAAGTGATACTGTTGTTTTTCCTGATGATTCAGGTCCAAACACTTCAATTATCCTTCCTCTTGGAACTCCTCCAATTCCTAAAGCTATATCTAAACTAAGTGCACCTGTTGGTATAGAATCTACATTTACACTTCCAACTTCACCTAATTTCATTATAGCTCCTTTTCCAAAATTTTTTTCAATTTGAGACATTGCAACGTCTAATGCTTTTTTCTTTTCATCTGATATCATATATATTCCTCCTAAATAAGTTCTTATAGAACATTTGTTTGAATGAATTATATAATACAAACAAATGTTTGTCAACTCTTTTTTAATATTTTTTATTTATATTGCAATTATATATTCCAAATTTAAAAAAGTCAAATATATTCATATACCAAATAACTACATAAAAAAGTATATTATTGTCTTTACATATATAATTTATAAGGAATGATTTTTTTAAATATAGTAACATATCGATTATAGCAAGAATTATACGAAATAGATTAAATAATAAAATAAAGAGCTAGACTTTAAAATGTTAATTTGTTATAATATAAAAATATTAGGAGGTCTTTAAATGAAAATTTTAGTAACCGGTGGAACAGGATTTATTGGAAGCCATACTTGTGTGGAACTATTAGAATCAGGCTACGACGTTGTTATAATAGATAATTTATCAAATTCAAAAAAAGAAGTGGTGGATTATATCAAACAAATTACAAACAAAAAAATTTCTTTCTACGAACAGGATGTTTGCAATAAGGATAGTTTAAGAAATATTTTCAAAGAACATTCTATAGATGCAATTATACATTTTGCAGGATATAAAGCTGTTGGTGAATCTGTAGAGAATCCTCTTATGTATTATCGCAATAACATTGATTCTACTCTTAGTCTATTAGAAGTTGCAAATGAGTTTAATGTAAAAAAAATTGTTTTCTCGTCTAGCGCAACTGTTTATGGTAATCCTAAAACATTACCTATAAGAGAAGATTTTCCATTATCTACAACAAATCCTTATGGAAGCACAAAACTTATTATAGAAGGGATTTTACGAGATTTATATAAATCCGATAATGATTGGAGTATTGCTCTTCTTAGATATTTTAATCCTATAGGCGCCCACAAGTCTGGCCTTATTGGAGAAAATCCTAATGGAATACCTAACAATTTAATGCCATATATCATAAAAGTTGCAACTAAAGAACTTGATTGCTTAGGAATATTTGGTAATGATTATAATACACATGATGGAACGGGTGTAAGAGATTATATTCATGTGGTAGATCTTGCAAAAGGTCATGTAAAGGCAATAGAAAAAATATTAAAAGGAACTGGTTGTGATGCCTATAATTTAGGAACTGGAAATGGCTATAGTGTTCTTGATCTTGTAAACACTTTTGTAAAAGTAAATAACGTTGATGTAAAGTATAAATTTAAAGACAGAAGAGCTGGAGATATTGATGCTTGTTATGCAGATCCTTCATATGCATATAAAGAATTAAACTGGAAAGCAGAAAAAGGAATAGAAGAAATGTGCAAAGACGCTTACAATTTTATAAAAAAACAATAAATGATTATTAACCTTCTATAGAATAACCCATGACTTTAATGTCATGGGATTTTTTATATTATAAATTGTAATATTATAAGTATTATTAAACCAGGTATTCCTAATATTCCAACAGTTAAAGCAGATATCCAATTTATTGCTATAGAGAAATTAAAGTATGATCCTATATAATTAACTAATAATAGTAATAATCCTCCAATAGCTATATTTATTAAGACTTTTACAATCTTTTTTAATGGCCATGCAAGTATTTTAAGTATTATAAATACTGCTACAATAGCTCCAATAAAAACTAAATATTCCATAAAATCACCTCCTAGTTGTTCTTACTATTTAATAATCTTTTATATTTATTTTGTAATAATAATATATCTTTAACGTATGACAATACATCTTCTCTAAATATTAAAAACTCATATATTTTACTATCTATTTTATTATTATCATTTATCTTCATATAATATTTTTTATACACTTGTATCACCTATTATATTATATACTTGTCTAAAATTTTTATGACTAAATAGATATGTGTATCTTTTTTTATTATATCACATATAATATATTGTACAATATCTTTTTCACAAATTTAATTAAAGGGGTGAATGTTATGAGAAGAGATTTTTTCTTAGAAAACGGTATTTACTGCAAAGGCGTATACAATGATTTCAGGCTTTACTATAATGATATGGCTCTAACTCCTAGTTGTAGTAATATTGCATATATAACTGGTACCTTAATTGCATTAAAATGTGGGAAAAGAGTATATGTATATAAACCTACAATTATTGAAAACAATGGTATTTATAAGTTATATCAAATAGCAATGTTTGAAACTATTGATTCATCTGCATATTTGAAAGTAAAAATATACGATAAATTGTATATTATTGATTCAAACGTGCAAATTAAACTCTGTGAATGCCCGAAATTAACTTAAAAGTAAAAAATAATATGATTAGAAAATCCTAATCATATTATTTTTTTACTCTTCATATTCAAATTTATATCCAACTATATCCACAGTATCTCCTTCTTTTATACCTTTTTGTCTTAACTCTTTAATTACTCCCATATTTATAAGTACTCTTTGCATATACTGTCTTGATTCAACATCATACATATTAACCTTTTTCATTAATCTTTCTATAGGTTTTCCAAGCACCTTAAATCCATCAGGGACTTTTTCAATCGTATAGCCTTCCTCTTCAAATGTTATTTCATCATATAAATCTTCAATATAAGTTATTTCTTCTATAGGTATTTTTTTTAGTTCATCTGCTACTTTAGATACTAATATATCTAAATTTTTATTAGTTGCTGCTGATATTTCAATTACATCTACATTGTCTTCTCTACATACCTCTTTAAGTTTTTCTAATTTAGTCGAATCTTGTAATACATCTATTTTGTTTGCAACTACAATTTGTTTTTTCTGTGATAGGTTATCGTTAAAGTTTTTAAGTTCTTTATTAATTATATTATAATCATCGACTGGCTCTCTACCTTCACTTCCACTTACATCTATAACATGAAGTAATAATCTCGTTCTTTCGACATGTCTTAAAAATTTAAGTCCTAGACCTACTCCTGTACTTGCTCCTTCTATTATTCCAGGAATATCTGCCATAACAAATGTGGTTCCATCTTTTGCAGTAACAAGACCTAAACTTGGCTCAAGTGTTGTAAAATGGTAATTTGCTATTTTAGGTCTAGCAGAAGATACACAAGATATTATTGTGGATTTTCCAACATTTGGAAATCCTATCAAACCTACATCAGCTAGAAGTTTAAGCTCAAGTTCAAGTTCTCTTTCTTCTCCTTCTTCTCCCTGCTCTGCAAATCTAGGAGCTTGCCTTACAGAATTTGCAAAATGCTGGTTACCTTTTCCACCTTTTCCGCCTTTTGCTACCATAAATACATCATCATCATGAGACAAATCTGCAATTATTTTATTCTTTTCTAAGTCTTTTACTATTGTTCCTTTTGGAACAGAAATATATACATCTTCAGCAGATTTTCCTGTACAGTTTTTAGTTCCTCCATTTTCACCATTTTGAGCCACAATCTTTTTGTTATATCTGAAATCTAACAATGTATTTTTATCTTTATCTACTTTAAAATAAATACTTCCGCCTCTTCCGCCATCTCCTCCATCAGGTCCACCATTATCTATATATTTTTCTCTATGAAAACTGATTGCTCCGTTTCCACCATTTCCAGCTTTTACTTTAACCTTAGTATAATCTATAAACATAAATTTCTCCTCACCTTTATTTTTTAATTTTCAAGATAATTTATTTTCATAGATGCTTTTACTTTTTCTATATTTTCTTTTGTTATCTTTCTTGCTCTTTCAGTTCCTGATTTTAATATTTCTTGAACAAGTTCTGGCCTTTCTTCATAATATTTTCTTCTCTCTTTAATTGGCTTTAACTTTTCAATTATATTATCTGCAAGTTCTTTTTTGCATGAAACACATCCTCTTTTTCCTTCTCTACATTCAGAACATATAGTGTTTAAATTTTCTTTACTAAACATTTTATGATAATAACCAACCATACATATGTCAGGATTTGCAGGATCATCTTTTCTTATCTTTGTAGTATCTGTAATTGCTCCTCTCACTTTTTCTCTTATTGTATCTTCATCATCTGCTAAATATATAGCATTCCCTAAACTTTTACCCATCTTGCTATTTCCGTCCAAACCTTTAATTCTTTTATATTCACTTAATAAATAATTTGGTTCTTTTATAGTATCACCATAAAGTGAGTTAAATTTTCTTACAATTTCTTTAGTTTGTTCTATAAGTGGAAGTTGATCCTCTCCTACTGGAACAAGGTCAGCGTTAAATGCAGTTATATCAGCGGCTTGACTAACTGGATATCCTAAAAAGCCATAAGTTACTGATTCTCCTGAATTTCCAAAAAGCTCCTTTTTTTGTGCTATTTCTGTTTTTATAGTAGGATTTCTTTGCAATCTTGAAACAGTTACAAGATTAGAGTAAAATACTGTAAGCTCTGCTATTTCTGGTATCATTGACTGCACTACAAAAATACATTTTTCAGGATCCAACCCTGCAGCTAAGTTATCCATAGTAGTTTGAAGTATATTTTCTCTTACCTTTTCAGGATTATTAAAGTTATCTGTAAGTGCTTGCACATCTGCAACTAATATATATGTTTCATATTCATCTTGTAGTTTCACTCTATTTTGAAGCGAGCCAAAATAATGGCCAATATGTAATTTCCCTGTTGGTCTATCGCCTGTTAATATTCTTTTTTTATTTTCTTTTAATTCACTCATTCTATTCATCTCCTATATGATATATATTATTTTATTTACAAACATATTTACTATTGCCAGCATAAAACTATATCATAAAAGATTTTTAATTTACTAATTTCTTGTATTGTCATATTATCTCTCCATTATATTTCTTTATTATATATCATACTTAAAATTATACCTTTTTTTACATAAATATTCAATAGTCAAAAATTAAAACATTGTAATTTCAGAATCTGTGTGATATATTATACAAAAGATTTTTTACTTTATTGATGTAATATATGTCAACCATTTAACTAAATGAAAGGACGTGTTTGTATGATTTTTTTAATTTTAATATCATTATTTTTATTTTTACTACTTATGTACATAGATTCCCTACGGTTTTTTAACCCAATAATTCAGGAAAATATATATATCAAATTAAAATTAATCTCAGCAATAATATTAATTGAAATATTGATTGTAATGTATGTTCAAACACTTTATTATCCTATAAAATAAATTTATAAAAGGATAGTTTGTATATTTTATTATCTTTACCGTGTTTTAGTCGTCATAAAACAACAGAAAATTAAAGCATTTCTATATTAATTTATATAGAAATGCTTTTGATTAAGTAATTTTAAAAAGTCAAATCTTATTTAGCACCACCATAACAAATGGTGGATTATATTTCATATAAAAACAACATAAGTATTAATACTCTAACACTTATGTTGTTCTATAGTTTTTATATATTATTTAAGCTTCTGGATATACGCTTACTTTCTTCTTGTCTCTTCCCTTTCTTTCAAATTTAACAGTTCCGTCTACAAGAGAAAATAATGTATCATCTTTACCTTTTCCTACATTTGTTCCTGGATGTATTTTAGTTCCTCTTTGTCTTACTAGTATATTTCCTGCTAGAACAAATTGCCCATCAGCTCTTTTTACTCCAAGTCTTTTAGCTTCGCTATCTCTACCATTTTTTGTAGATCCGCCACCTTTTTTATGTGCCATTTATATTCCCTCCTTAATTTATCATGTTTATACTTTTACTATATTATTTTACTGCTTCTTGCTTAGCTTCAGTTTCAACTTTTTTAGTTTTTGGTGCTGATACTGAAATTTTTTCTATTTGTACTTTTGTATAAGCCTGTCTATGTCCTCTTCTTTTTCTTTCATTTTTCTTAGCTTTATACTTAAATACTAAGATTTTTTTACCTTTTCCATGACCAACAACTGTAGCTGTTACTTTAGCTCCTTTTACTTTAGGAGTTCCAACAGTTGTTTTTTCATCTTCAGATACTAGAAGAACTTCATTAAATGTTATTTTCTTTCCTTCTTCTTCCTCTAATCTCTCCATGAAAACAATATCGCCTTCTTGCACTTTATATTGTTTTCCACATGCTTCAATTATTGCGTACATTTCTTATCCTCCTTATTCTAACTTGCTCTCGCCAAATAACTAGGTAGTACTTCGTACATTATAACCCGATTTGAGCGGAATTTACTGTAATAGTTTACCATCAAATTTAGTTATTGTCAAGATTACAACTATCTTTTTTATAAATTTTCATTTACAATTAATACTATGAAAAATTTAAATTTTTCTATATTTATTTAGTATATACATAATAAATATTATTATTTTATTGCTAAAATTGTCAATTTTTTATTCATACACTAATATTTATATGATTTTAATTTACAAAAATCTATATATCGTATATAATCTTAATAACAACAAGGAGGTATATATGAAATATTTAAAATACTTTTTTATAAAGATAAAAAAATTTATAAAAGGTATATCTACAAAATTATCACCTTTTCTAATTTTTATCTTATTAATATTTTTAGTATACTTACTGGAAGGTTATACGTTAGAAGATTTTGGTATTACTGAACTAAACTTAAATCCTAATGATTACTGTAACTTAACAGACATTGATTATACAGCAATATTACATGATGATCCAAATGGGAATGCAAATGTAGAGATTACAGAATATCTAACATTTGACGTACACGCTGCTTTTAAATCAAACCCCTTTAGAGAACTTTGGAGAGAACTTCCAGAAGATTATGTGGATGGATTAAAAGTAACATATGATGTCAAATCAGTTACGCAAATTCTAGATAATGGAGAAGAAATTCCCTATTTAGAAACACCTAAGATGTACTGGGAAGATTGGGACTATACAGAAAACGCAACAAAACGTTGGCATCACAGTAAAGGCAATGGAAATTATCCAGATAATGATGAATCTTTGCTAATATACATTCCATGGACTTATAGAGAAAAAATGACATTTAAAATTGTATATTCACTAAATAATGCCGCCTTAAAATACAGAGATTGTTCTGAACTATATTTAAGTATGTATTCTGGAAACAATATTACAAAATTAAATTCATACAAAGCTCAAATACTTATACCAAACAAAATAATGCCATCTACATATTACACATATACATTTGGAACAGCAAATACAAGACTTCCATATACAGAGTCAACTTCTGTAAATCCTGGATATCATACATTCTCAATTGATTTAGATAAATCCGATTTAAAGTTTAATTACCATAATCGTTATATTGAATTTTGTCTACTTTCATATGGTATGGATAAACATATTTTTACAAAATATGCTCCTGATAACTTGTATTCAAATGAGAACGTATTAGAGGAATGTATTGCTGAAAATGAATACTATGAAACACAAAATCAAAAATTTATTACTTACAAAATATTATTATTAATAGCTTCTATTGTTATTTCTAGCCTAATAATACATAATACAATATTAAAATATATAAAAATTAATAAAAGTTATAATTTTTATAAGCCTGAAATAGATTTTGAATACTTTAGAGAAATACCTAGTGACTTAGATCCAATTTTTGCATCAGAGCTTGTTTTTATGAAAGATCCATTTAATCCAGATAAAGAAAAACAAGAAGAATATGCTGCTGTTTTACTTAGTCTAGTAAGAAAACAATATGTAAAAATTGCCAAAAAAGATGATAATTTAGAATGGAGTAATAATAATACTGTAATTTCTATAGAACCTTCACATACTAGTTATACAACTTCTAAAGAAATTAATGAGCAGGGCTACTCACCAGAACCTGTTTTAACGACAATAAATAAAAATACTGGGGCTATTTTAGAACCACTTACTACATCTGAAAGACTTTACCTAGAATTATTGGAAAGACATTGTAGTGTTTATAATAAAATTACTCTTGATCGTTTACAAAGACGTATAAATAGTGATCATATGTATACTAATTCGTTTATAAAAGATATTGAAAAAAAGCCTGCTTTAGAAAATGGTGTAATGCAAGGATATTTTCAATCAACAGATTATGATGCTCCAAAAAAAGAATTAAATAAAAGTGCAAAATCAAGTTTGATTTTAGGATTGATTTTATTATTTGTTGTAAATACAATTTCTTATTTTACACCTATGGCATTAAGTTTTGGCGCTTATACTATTGTTGGTATTGTTTGCTTATGGAAATATATTTATCTATCTTATAAAGCAAGTAATACAGTTTTACTTACCCAATATGGTGCTAATGAACAAGCAAAATGGTATGGATTATATAATTTTTTAAATAGTGATACTTTAATAAATGAAAAAGAAGTTCATCACTTACCTCTATGGGAAAAATATTTAATCTATGCAACTGCTTTTGGTATTTCTGAAAAAGTTATAAAAGCTATAAAAATAAATGCAGTAGAATTAAATATTGATAATAGCCTAATATTAAACCATCATTTCTATATTCACTCACGCAGTTTTCACAGCACTTCAAGAGCCTTTGGACGTTCTATTCATACTTCGTCAAGAGGTGGCGGATTTGGTGGACATGGTTACGGAGGAGGAGGCCGCGGTGGTGGCGGCGGCCGGAGGTGGCCATTAAAATAATGAATCACTTAAAAAAAAGAGTAACTTTAAAAATTGAAGTTACTCTTTTTTACAATATTATATCTTTTAATTGCAGACAATTTAAATTAATATCTAAATTATGTTCTATTTTTTCTTTACTTATTGTTTTATAAATTGTTTTTGAAATATACTTTTCTGCAAAATGAATTATTTCTTTGTACTCTTTAATATCATCTGGAAAATATATTCCACCTTTATCTTTATTTTTTATCATCCAGCAGGTAGCTGCTAATGCAGACATAGCAACTGGTGTAATTGTTGGAGTCTGCCAAAAAGATGTTTTTTCATCTTTATATAAAAATTTCTTTTTTATTCTATTTCCTACCCATACCGGATTAAACTTACTTCCTAATAATAAAACGCCAACATATTCTGTACCACGTTTAATTTTTTCTCTATATATAATTTCTGCTTTTTTAGGATATTTAAACCCTCTTACAACCTCATCTTCTTTAAAGTTATCACTACTTTTTAATTTATTTGTATTTAAGTTTATTCTAGCATTTTTTAAATATTCCACCGAAAAATCACAAGGAGAATACAAAAACAGAACTGTCGGTCTATAAATAACCTCATTTTCGTTTTTCACCTCAAGAGACTTTGCAATAGTAATTGTTTCCTCATGTGGCACTATAAATCCCTCAATTTTACCTTTTGGATAATATGTTTTTCCTATTTTATCAATTGCTATATCTTTAAATTCTAAAAAGCCATTTTTAATATCTATTCTTTTACATTCTTTTTCATAATCAATCTTTTCATTTGTTCCAATATTAGCTGTTGCTTCACTTAGCATTTCAAAGAAAAACGAATCAATAGACCAAGTACTATATAATTTATTTTTATCAAAATTGTCTTTTACTTTTTGACAATCATTATCATTTACATGTATTTCTATTACTCCTAATTCCTTAGCAAGTTCATTAAATCTATTTTCTTTTAGTAATTTATAATATTTTTTTTCATTTTTAAATTGTTTTTTTACAATATATTCAAGACCTGCTTTCACAAAATGTGATACAAGTCCAGGATTATTTCCATGTTGTAATACTATTGGATATTTATTTATATTACTTTTTTGTTTTATTTCATCTCGCAACTTGTTTTTTTTCAAATTTTCTTCAAAAATATTATACCAATTATCATCCCAATCTGTTTCTCCTGTATTTAAATACATTACATTATGAGTTGCGCACCAATCTATAAAATCTTTTGTACCAACGCTATCTGCAAAGTCAATCAAAAAATCTCCTTCTTCTAAGTATGCTGAAAATATTTTTTTAAAATTTTCTCTATTAATATCAGCCACAATAAAGTTTCCAATATTTCCACCAAGCTCTAAGAAAAAGGTATATTCAAGTTTATCTCTAGATATTACAAAATATTTATTTTTATCAAACTTTATTTCTTTAGAAATTTTTTCAAAGAAACTTTTTCCAACTGCACCAAAACCAAATTGTACAATTTTATTTTTAAATTCAATCATATCTACAATTCTTCTTTCTTAAATAGTTCTTTTACTGTTTTCTTTAATATAACTTTCTTTGCAAACAAGTATCCGTCTGTTAAAAAAAATTCAATTCCTTCTTCTTGAAATTTTAAAAATATTTCCTTTAAATCTCTTTGAATTGTATCTCCTACAACTATTATCTTATTTATACCATTTTGTCTAAAATATTCAAAAGATGGAATATCTTGTTTATACAAATCCCAACTATTGTCAAAAATGGATTCACTTGCTCTATATCTATTAGTACGATAACTATCTAATAAAAATACAGGATTTGCATCATTTTTTAATTGTATATTTTTTAACTTTTCACTACTATTTATCAAGCAACTTTCTATCAAATGAGTATCTACTATAGCTTTTGAATCTTGCTGTTTATCTGTTCCATTAAATAGTGGTATCGGTCTATAGCCAATATGAGCTAAACTAATACCAAGTTCTATACTTTCTTTACCAGGTAAATCAATAAATATAGCTGTATTCTCTTCATATGACTTTAAAAACATAACTTTTCTATTTACC
This sequence comes from uncultured Clostridia bacterium, assembly GCA_944388545.1. GTDB lineage: Bacteria > Bacillota > Clostridia > TANB77 > CAG-465 > CALXJE01. The sequence continues at coordinate 21,665 of CALXJE010000029.1, read as the reverse complement.
CAATTAGAAGCAGGTTCTCTATTGTAAGTATCAATTGCTACAAATGGAACTGGTCTTACCCACTTTGTCCATTTAGCATCATTAGGTGCATATATTTTATATATTTCTTTTCCACTCATATTTTACCTCTATTTTTCTATTAATACTGGAATATCTGCTGCATAAGAATCAATTCGTGGATATGTACTTATTCGCGCATAATATCCAGCATGCTTGCCTTCAATGGTATAAGATCCTATACAAATATGATATTTAGTTTCATCATCTCCTTTTAGTGGCATGCTTTGGAATTTCTTTTGTGCTAAATATTGTTTTGGATGTCTTTTTACATCTTTTAAAATTTTTATATATTCATCTCCCCTGCACGCCTCTTTTATAGAGATTCTTTCACCTACTCTGCCATATACAGGTTTATAGATAAAACCTTCTTTTGTGCCTACATTTTTTACTTCCAATGTTTCTGGAAGCAAACTTTTCCACATTTTCATATTTATACCAACTTTTTCTAAATCATCCCATACAAAAGGAAACCTTTTACTTTGTGCATATATACTAATAGGATGGTTACAAGAAGTAGTTATACAGTTAAAATATCCTTTCCATTTACCTGTTCTCATTTGAATAAGCCATTCTAACGGAGTAAATCTAAAAATCAAATCTATTTTTTCTTGATTATTGTCTAGAATAGAATATGCTTCTTTTTCTTTAAAATTAATATGATCTGCTGCTCCGTAAATAATCCTATATCCTTCTTTTTCAAGCGCATCACCTAAATATTGCATAACTTGTCTATCATCACTAAAACAAGTACAATGTACCATCATAATAGTTCCTTTTTTATTTAACTTATTATTTATTGTTTCTATCATTCTTTGACCAAATGAGTTGTATTCTAACTTAGGCATATCAATTATTTTACGAGCTATATCTGGTAATAATGAACTTTCTGCAAATCCTCCTGGAACATCACTGTTTACTTCTGTTACGACCCATCTACCATCTATACTAGGATGAAAATCATACCTCATTAATCTAATATTTTTAGTCTTGTCATATTTTTGCATATTAGGTATTTGTTTTAAAATCTTTTTAGGAAGTGCTAGTTTCTTTGCTGTTTTGATGTTTTTATTCAAGTATTCTTCGGCCATTCTAGTTTCTTTATCTAAACTTTCTGTCATTTTTATTATTTCGTCATTTTCTTCTTTATTTAATACTAATACATATTTTAATAAAGTATTACTATCGCAAAATTGAGGATCCCATTTATAACAATCAAACATTGCTTGCAATCTGTAGTCATAATATTTGTCTTCAGGAATTCTAATTAATTTCATAAATAATGCCTTCCTTAATAATAAATAAATTTATATATCATATATATATCACAAATCTATTTTTTAAACAATAAAACTTATATAAAAACAAGATAAAAATGTTTTTGTTTAAAATTTTTAACTTCATTATATTGTCTCTGTTTAGAAGATTTTTTAATAACTAAATTAATATATAAGGAAGCAAATGCTAAAAACAATAGAAAAATATATAAACTAGTAATAATAAAAGAGAGGTATTATTAGCTCATAAAACAGTTCCTCTCTTTTTATACTATAAATAGTGCTTATTAAACTCTAATTTTTGTTTTCTTTTAATACTTCCATTAACTTTTCGGAAGCATCTTTAAAAGATATTTCATACAATATGTTTAACTCATCTTTACTAAACTTGCCTAAAACATAGTCAACTAATGAAATACTATTATTTTGTCTATCACTTATTCCTATCCTTATTCTTTTTAAGTTTTCTGTTTTTAAAATAGATAAAACATTTCTCATTCCATTATGGGTTCCAGCACTTCCTGTGTCTCTATATCTTATTTTGCTTAGCTTAATATCAATATCATCATATATAACAATAATATCTTTATCTTCTATTTTATACCATTTTTTGGCTTTTAGTATTGCTTCACCACTTAAATTCATATATGTTGTTGGTTTTATATAAACCATTTTTTCCTCATTTACTCTTGTTTCAAAATATAAATAATTGTCTCTTTTTTTATACTCAACGCCTTTACCTAGTATATCTTTAATAAAAAAATCTATAAACATAAAACCGACGTTGTGTCTTGTATTATTATATTCCTCGCCAATATTTCCTAATCCTACAATCATCTTCATTTTTAATTCTCCTAATAATACTTTCATATTTTATAAAATAAGTAAAAATATATAGTTAATTTTATATAAAATCTATTGTATTTTAACATATCTTATAGTATTATTATATAGTAGATTTAGGGATTTTTCAAGATAAAATTTTATAAGCTAATAAATAGAAAGCGGTGATTTTTTGCTAGAAAAAGTATTAAAAATTTTCAAGATAAAAAAATATAATGATTTTATGGCCAAGTTTTTTGGAACAGTGTCAGCTGTAAGTATACTATATATTATAGGATTATTATTTGCTTTTATGTTTAGTGATGGAACTATTTCAAATACTATTTCACCATATGTATACGCAATTTTAATTGCCTGTCCTGCACTGTTTTTTTCTTACTTAGTAAATTCAAAGATGGATGTAGTAAAAACTGATAAGGGTAAAATTCATTGGTTTATGATTACTCTTGTAGGATTATGTATTATAATAGGTTTCATGCTTATAACATGGTTAAATGAAGCTATTTGGTGGGGACTTAAGCAGATACCTAATTATGACAAGGTTAGAAATCTTTATCCTGGAACCTTTGCTCCTGCAATAAAAACAATTTGTCTAGTTGGGCCTTTTATATTTACCTTTCATTTAATAGATTATTTAACAATGATTATGCGTGAAGAGGATTATTCTAAAGGAATTGCTGGTTTTTCTGGTTTGTCTGTTTCCAAACCAGTTGATAATATTGGTCCTTTCTCTTGTGAAACTGTAATTTGTAGAGATCCTAAAACTGCCGAAGACGTTATTGTTCCAGAGAAAAAAAGAATGGAGGCTACACTTGTTCAAGGTGCTACTGGTACTGGTAAAACCGCTACTGTCCTTTTCCCTATGAGTGCAAAAGATATAGAAAAAAAGTATTTCTTCAGAGAATATTCTAAAAAGCTTGCCTACAGCTTACTAAAAAAAGGCATAGCATATATAGAGGGGCCTTTTACAAATGAATATATAAATAGAAATTTCAGACTTGAATTAATAAAACCCAAAAAAGGGTTAGAAAGAGAATTTTATGATTCTCTTGAAAAAGTAATTTTATATAGAGATAAAACAACTGGCGAGGTAGTTTACAGAAATTTAGGTATTACAGTAGTTGAAAATGACGGAAAATATGTTAGTGACTTTACAAAAGTCGCAAACAACTACGATTTTGATGTTTGTACTATAGATCCAATATCTCCAGAAACAACATTAAGTATAAATCCATTTGCAATTGAGGATCCGTCAAAAGTTGCATCAATTATTGCAGACGTTTTAAAATCAATGCAACAAAGTGAAGGTGGCAAAGAAGAAACGTTCTTTGCTCAAGTTACACTAGATGCTTTCCAAAACTTAGCAATACTATTAAAAGAAATGTATCCTATATTAAATAATGGTGAACTTCCTTCACTAGAAGACATGTTAACTCTATTATATAATTTTGATGCTGTTGAAGAAATGGTCGAAGAAATGAAAAAAATACCTGACTTAGAACAAAAATATAAATTACTTATATCATATTTTGAAAAGAATTTCTATAAACCATCTTTAAATATAAATGGATATGAAATACCTGGAACTAGAGGTAGCGGTAGAAAAGATACTGAAAGGTTTTTATATGGAGCTATTACTCAACTTAATAATTTATTAAGACATCCTGGTTTAAAGAAAGCTTTATGTGGTAAAACAAATATTATTAATTTCTCAGAAGCATTAAAAAACGGTAAGCTTATAACTGCTTGTTCTAGAAAAGGTGAGCTTGGTATTATACAATCTAGAGCGTTTGGTATGTTCTTTATATTACAGTTCCAAGATGCAGTACTAAGAAGAGCTGGAAATGAAGATTCCCGTATTCCTCATTTCCTATACATAGATGAATTTCCTGAATATATAAACAAGGATATGGATGTAATGTTTACATTGTTTAGGAAATATAGATGCGGTGTTACTATCGCAATACAAAACTTATCACAACTAGATAAAAACAATACTTCTTATTATAGACAAACTGTTTTAGCAAATACCAAAACTCAAATAGTGTTTGGTGATACTGTTCCTGAAGACAGTGAATATTGGAATAAAGCATTTGGACAAGAGAAAAAAGTTGATAAAGATTCTTCTTTTGATCCATCTTCAGGTGATGTAAAGAGAAAAATGACAATTAAAGTAAAAGATAAAGAAAGATTTAAAATACATAAAATACAAGAAAATAAATTTGGTAGTATATTCTATAAAACTAAAAATGCTAAAGGGAACTCCGTTTTTGGTGAAGGAAAAGTTTCATTTATAGATGAGAAATATCTTCAAAAACATCCTGCATATATGTATAACTTTGAAAAATATATGATTGTTAAACCTGTTGATGCTGATTTTACTAGCGTAGATAAAATAAATAATGCTGGTCCAGTAATTGAAGATGATGATTCATATATTTTTGGAACTAATACAAATACTAATAACGTAAATAACTCTGAAACTAAAGAAAATGCACAAAATAGTGATAATGTTATTAAAACATTTGACTTTGATTTAGATAATGATTTCGATATTGTTATTGATACAGGAAGTGATCCTGCAGGTCCTACACTTCAAAATTCAAAGCGTGACGGTGGTCCAATAACTGAATCTTACGAGCCATCAGTTATAGAAGTAATAAATGAAGATGACAATGGATTAGACGATGATGATTCAATAGTATAGAATGTTATATAAAGAATGAAGTATATTAATTCATATAAATAGAGGAAGTATTGTATAAAACACTTCCTCTAATATATTATTCAACTATAACATCAGGACTAAACGTCTTTTTAACAATTTTACTTGCTTTTTCTTCTTCTGTTCCTGGTTTTAATATTTCTAGTTCTTTTTGTACTAGTCTATATTTATTATTTTCCTTATCAAATTCAAACATACTAATCGTCTTTTCAAGAGATGATTCAAGCTGCTCTAAATCAGTAGTAAAATATAATTCATCATCTTTTAAAACAACTCCTACTTTCTTTATTATTCTAAATATTTCTGCATTATGATTTACATCCTCACCTACAAAAAACAATTTTGGTGGATTATAGAAACCTGCATCATTTTTAGCAAAATTTTCATAAAAATCACTATATAATTGTAATTTTTCAGCTAACATTGTTTGCCATTCTTCATTTCTTCTAACTACTTCAAATATAATATCTACATCTTCTTTACCATCTTTTAATTTTACAGTGCCTCCAGTAGGTTTAAATTTTACGTTATACTTTTTTGATAGTAATAATAAATTAGGATTAGCTTGTTCAAATGCACCTACTTTTTGCATATATGCTATAATTATCTGATTTCCAGCTAATTTTCTTTTAAGCGCATATGCTGGTTTTGTATTATCTGTAGGTTGCCAATTTGTAACTACATTTCTTTGTTTTAGTATATATGTAGCTATTTTATCTAAAGCATATGCTCTATATGAACTTTTACCACTTTCTGTTTGAAAATAATATCTTGCAAGTACCTTTGATTTTGTAAGATCTTCTAACCATTTTGCTACCTTGTCTTGTCTTTTTTCTTCTTCTATATGTCCTAATTTACCTCTAAAATCTAATACTTGAGTTACTTGCCTTGATGTAACAAAGCCAAACTCATTTACTACTTCTAAAGCTTTTATATGGTCTTCTGATATATATCCCATATCCATTTTAAAAACTACTTGATTGATTGATGCAAAACCTTCTTTGCCATCAAACACTTTAATTTCATTTGGTCTCACTGCAAAAGGTGAAACTCTAGTTTTTACTTCTTTATCATTTATCATATTAATTTTCCTCCATATTAAAATTTTAATAATCCTACCCTTAGATTATATCATAATCTAATTCATTTTTGTTAATATATTGATAAATTATTAAAAATTTAGATAATTATTTAACACTATCCTATTATTTTTAATTTAATTTTTCCTTTTTCTTCGTTTATCTTCTTTATATATACTAGTACTTCTTGTCCATATTCTATTCCATTTACATGTTCAGAAAGGCCAACAAGTCCATTCTTAAGTTCTATAAATATACCGTTTTTTTCTCTATTTCTAACTATGCCTTCTACTATATCCCCTTCTTTTATTTTTTTTATATTATCTTTAAAAGTTCCTTGTAATTCTTTAATTGAAAGTTCTATTTTACCTGTATCTCTATCATATTTTTTTACTAACACTTCTAATCTCTGACCTAATTTTAATTTATCAGATACTTTTTGTATTCTTACATTAGATATATCTTCTATTTTTAAAAGACCTGTAACTCCTCCTCCTACATCAACAAATGCTGCATAATCATTCATTCCACGAACTACACCTTTTAGCTTCATTCCTTCTTTTAAATGCATGTACATCCATTTTCTTACTTTTAATTCTAACATTTTTTTAGAAAGAATTACCTTATCAATTTTATCATCAATAACTATAATGTCCTTAATACAAACTTGCATAATTTTATTTTTTTTGTTTATACATAATTTTTCTTCCACTAGGCCATCATCACCAACTACGCTAGATACTTCTTCTCTTGGTACAATACATTCTATTCCATTTGCAAAAAAACCATGTAAATTAAGACTTTCGTCAACTTCTTTTATTATAGCATCAAATACCTGCCCTGATTTTTGCGCTTTTTGTAAATCTGCTAGTGTGTAATTTTTTTTCTTTGATTGTTGTTTATTTATTTTTTTATCCATTATATGAATTCTCCTATATCTTAAATATTACTTATACATTCTAATATTATATTTTTTCCATTATTTTTCTTATATGTTATATCAATTTTATTTATAGTATCTTCCTCTATTGTAACTTTATATACTTGCATTTCTTCATTATATATTATCTTTGATATTACTAAATTGGCGGCATCCTTAGTCATTTGTTCTTCATTAACCAATATATAATCATCCTTCGTTACATATCCTTTTAAATCTAACTTTTTATTAAAAATATTATATATTATATTTTCAATATATTTATAATTTAAATATGTATTATTATCTTCAACCATAACGACTTGCTCATAATCATCTTCAAATGAATATGCATATATATATGCATAATTTATCGCCTGATCTGGGTTTAGCTCATTATTTTTTAATGCTAGTGGAAGATTTCTAATTAAATATGATACTTGTGATATGTTTATTAATTCATTATATCTATTCATTTTAGAATTAGATACGTTTAATTCTTCAAACTCTAACTTGCTAATATCTAGATTTGAATTGTTTTTCTCAATATTGGAAACAATAAATAATACTATTCCAAAAATACCTATTATTATAACTATTAAAAAAAATCTTTTCATATAATACCTTCCTAATTCATATTCAATATAATTAGCCTTGCTTTTTTATTATCTTTATATTGTCTAACATTAACCCTAACATTATTATTAAGTTTTTCTTCTGTATCTAATGTACATATTACTTCTTCATCAATATAGTTTTCCGATTCTCTTGATAGAATAGTATTATATTTTATATTAGTATAAGAATTACTAAACACACTCATTTTTTTACTAAAATCTGCTAAATTATTATTGAACATAGTAACCCTATTGTTTGCATCTAGCATATCAAACGCCTCTTCATACTTTTCATCAGATACTAATTTCATAAATTTCGATACTCCATTAGTATCACTTACTCCTTCAGATTTGTAATATAAAATACTTTTTTTAGAAATACTGCCTACATTTATTTTATAATAGAAAATATTAAATATTTCTATAATTAGCAATACAGTAAATATTATAAATAAAACTATTAATATACTTAATATATCTTCCCTTTTTATTTTGTCCACTATTCTTTCACCTCAAACATATCATCATATATTATAATTGCTCTTGTTTTATTATGATTAAATTTTATTATTGTAGTTATTTGTTCTTCTGTATTATCTAAGTAACAAATATTATATTTTAATATATACACATTATAAAATTTCTTGTATACTTTATCTACATTAATCATATAAAAACCATCTAATAGTGCTTGATATTTCTTACTATTACTAAACTCATTTATCTTATCATAATACTTACCATTGTACATTTTTTTTAATTCCATTGGGTTTCCATATAATATTGTTTCATATTTTTTATTAATTAAATTTTTACATAATTCTATATCTTCAATTTTTTCAATAACTTTTCCTGTAGTATTAGAATCATATATATATACTGGTATTAAATTTAAAAGCAAGTATATAATTAATCCTAATACTACAATAATACAAACTACAATTGAAATTTTTATGATATTTTTCATACTTTATCACCATTTTAATAAGTTATATAACTTAATCTTCTACTATCCCTATTACTATTGCTTTCAGTAACGCTTGATCCAAAAGGACAATTACCTCCTTGATTGCCTCCTATCCAATAAACAACACCATTTTCTACTTTTGATACAATAGCTATATGATTATATACGCTTCCATTCCAAAATATAACTATATCACCAGGAGAAGGAATGTACCCCTCACTATAATGATGTTTTACACCTGTTGTTTCATTCCATATTGTAGGACAATAATTAGTATTACTACACTCTAAAACATCAATTCCGCATTCTCTTAAACACCATGTAGCAAACCATGCACACCAATGATCATGAAGATCATCTGTTCTTATAGCATTCAAATCTGATAATTTATACCCCATATATTGCATTGCAAAATTAACTACATCACTATTTCCACCAATATATAATTTTGAACTCTCATACTCATAATTTTGTGGATCTGTTATTGAGGCCAAATCTAACTCATCATAATTTTCTACTTTTTCTCCATTATAAGCTATATTATAATAAGTAAGTGGGTCCATATTCTGACCTTTATAATACATCTCATAATGCAAATACAAGTCTGTGTCTGTAGTATGTGCGCCTGTATCTCCTATTCTACCAATATCTTGATTTTTAGTTACGGTATCTCCTTCTTCAACATATATCTCAGATAAATAACAATATTTTGTTTTAAATTTACCATCCTCGGTTTTTATCTCTATATAAGCATTTTTCTTCTCATCTTTAACTTTTTGTACTTTTGTTACTATACCATCATGTGTAGCAACTACAATTTCTCCTTTATTAAGCTCGCTATCACTATCAAAATATTCTACATTTCCAGTCGAAATATCTAATCCTTTATGTTTAACCGACTGATTTAATGTCGCATTATAAAATCTAAATATTTTTTTAGTTCCAGGATTTCCATCTGTTATTTTAACAGGCCACGCAAATCCACCTTCTGGCAGTACTACTCTATCTGTTATATTTAAAGCAGATGCTCCTGTACCATGCTCTTCATACCATTTTTCTATCTGATAGAATGCAAACGCCATATCTTCATATGAATATATTGTTTTTCCAAAACCTGAGCTGCTTCCTGAACTTCCTGCACTACCACTATCATTTAAGGCATATTCTGGAGGTTGTCCATCCCAAGTACTTTGTCTATCAATTTCATACAACTTATATGTTTCTATAATACTACAAATTTTAGAAACATATGATGGATCCGTACAATATCCTCCATCAACAATTGCCTGTACAGCTGCTCTATAGTTATATGTAGGTTGCCCATCTGGGGCCGTATAATTTTTTTCTTTTGCATAGTCTGTACAATCACGATATCTATAACCACCAGCTTTTGTCGAATGTCCTCTTGTATTCCATATAAATCTTGAATGGTCAGCAAATGAATCTTCAGCACTTCCATAAGCTCTAAATTCAGCATTTATATAATATTTTGATCCGCTACTATCGTATTCAGCTGTCCTCATAGTTGCTGTAGCACCAGTCCAACTATCTCCTGCCTTTATTCCAAAATGATTGTTATATTGTGATGCTAGTGTACTTTGACCTGATCCACTTTCAAGAATTCCTTGGGCTAGTGTAATTGATGCTAAAACTCCTGATTCATTCATATCCTGCAGAGCAGCATCTTTATATGTATCAATATACTGTTGCTGTGTTGCATTTACTCCTCCACTAGCACCATCGCCACCTTGACTACTTACCATACTTTTGGAATCTTGATACCATTCTATAATTGAAACTCTTCTTCCTAGGCTTTCCAATTCCTCTTTAGTTAAATAAGATAATTCATACTCAGTAGTTTTAGATTCAACCATATTAATAGTTTCTTTCCATGATTCAGTTAAAACTTGTGTACCTATTCCAGTATTTTCATTAACTGATAAAGCTCCCATTTCTGATTCATTTGGAGATGTTGTTTCGTCTATAGGTTTAATCTCAAATCTCTTCTCTATTATTTCATAAAATCCGCCTATATATGTAATTTCTGGTATAGTTTCTGCATTATCTAATTTCCTTTCTATTTTTATACTTGCCACCATAGGATTTCCGCTAGAATCTTTAGCAATTTCATTAGTAGCATTTAATTTTACTATTTTATATGTTTGTTTATATTTCTTATATGTTTTTTCCCCCACAGTAACTTCTTCTACGAATTCTTCGGCTATTTTATGTTCACCCAATTTTTCATCTCTAGTATTTTTACCAAATTGAATACTTCCAACAATATCAAATTCAGTTGTTAATGAATTAACTATACTATTAAACATTCCTGTTTTATATACATATCTTTCTGCTGTATAAGTATAACATTCCATATAGTATTCAAAGGTTACATTTTTTATTAATTTTTTTAATTGAAAGAAACTAACATCAACTGGATGATATATATTATTCATTATACCATTAACAAAATCTTCATCTTGAGTATCTATTATTATAGAATATGGTATTATCCACTTTTGCATGTATGGAGATAACATTTTAGCATATGATAAAGCTGAATCATTTTTATCACCCTCTACTCCTAAAGAAGAAAAATCAGGTGTTTTTATCATTGTATTTTTACCATTCTCATCTTTTACGGTATAATTTGCCTCAACCACTTGAGAAGAAAGTGTCCCAGATACTCCTGATACTTTATTAGGATCGTTTAAATAATTATTATATGCATTATTACCAGAAAACGTGTTGCTTCTCCTTGATCCGGATATATTATAATTAGCTTCTAAGCTCGATTTTTGCCAATTTACTTTATTAAAATTATCTATCTCAGCCATTAAATATTTTTTTGCTTGAGCTAATGAAACTTTTTCAGCTTCATTTGTTTCAGTATAGTCTAATCCGTCTGTTAAATCTTCTGACAACTTGTCCAAATTAGTTGTATAAAAGATTTCACTCATATCTTTACCATAACTTTTTAGTATAGATTTATATGAGTATGATTTTTTATCCTTTTCTACAGTATATCCGTCATCTGTTAATTTTTTTATTACATCATCAGTTAATGTAATATCTTTATTTAACAAATCATTAAGTTCTGATTTAGTAAATAAAATTAACTCTTTTTTATTTGTTTCCTCTCTTGCTTTTACTAATGTTTTTAAATCACTTGATGCTGTTTCACTTACAGAAAACATAGCAGATGCTGTAAATACAGTAAGAAATAAGAAAATTGCAAGTAAAGCTAATGGTAACAACCACTTTCTCTTTTTACTAGCATTCTTTACACCTGTAGTTTCTTCAATTTTTTTATCAAGTTTTTTATCTACTTTCTTTTTTATTTCATTAAGTCTATCTGCAACCTCTATACCAGCTGCAACCGCAACACCCACACCTGTGGCCGAAGCTGCTCCTTCAGCTGCAACTTTAGCTCCAGTTTTTGCTGCTTGTTTACCAGCCTGTTTTCCTGCTTCTTTAGCCGCAGTCTTTCCAGCTTGTTTACCGGCTTGCTTTCCTGCTTCTTTAGTCCCAGTCTTTGCAACCTCTTTACCTGCTTGTTTTCCTGCTTCTTTACCAGTTTCTTTAGTAGCATTTTTCCCTACATCTTTACCAGCCTTATTTCCTGCTCTTAATGACTCATTAAAATTTTTGGCATCAGCTTGAGGATTAGAATTATTGGCATTTTTTTTATTTTTGTAATTATCATATTTTTCTTTGACTTTGTCATATTTCTCTTTAGCATCATCATATTTCTCTTTTAATGATCTACCATCATTATCATCGTAATCGTAATCTTGCTCATCGTCTAAATATTCCTCTCCGTCAAAATCATCCATTCTAATCCCTCCTTTCAAAGTAGTTACAATATATTAGAAATTTATTTCTAAATCATCTACACTATTATTTGATAAATTTTTAACATCTTTAATTCTAATTTTTGAATAATTAATATTATTTATATCAGTAATAGAAAATTCCATATTATAGTTTAAAGTTTTTCCACTATTTAATTCTATCTCTCTTCCTATAGACGTACCTACGATAGGTAATGTTTCAGTATTATCAGAAAATTCTAGTACTATCATTTCATATTCTTTGTTAGAATTTAATGTAAAATTGCTATCTGTATTATTTGCAATAGATAGTTGGATCTTTATAGATTGAGTAAATACTTGTTGCTCGCTTACAGTAATATCTAATCCTGATATCTTAAATTTAATAGGTGTATTAATAGAAGAAATAAAATCGTCAAATGCTATTTTATAATTGTTAGGTGAATACTCTATAATAACTATTCTATCTCTAGATGTATTATCTTCCGTAGCCATATCTACTATAATAACTCTATCATTATTTTTAGTAGTACTAGTATATTCTGCCGTTTTAAAGTTTTTACCTAATATACCTTCTTTTTCTAAATATGCTTTAAAAGTATCTCTATTGAAATTTTTATATGCTATATATTCTTCATTTAATTTATCAAACAACCAATCTACATCTGACATTGCTATTCTGAAAAATATATCTTCTGTATATTCTGAAACTTGGCTTGCTAAATCTATATTATATATTCTTGTATAAGAGCCTATCTCTTCTAGTTTTTTTTCATCATCTTCAATATTATTGTTATCATAAGATTTAGTCCATATACCTATAAAACAATAAACTGCTACTATCAAAGTGGCCACTATACCTAATCCTAATATTATAAGTAGTGGTAATTTATTATTTTCCATATTCATTTAATCACCTATTTTCAAATAAAATACTTTATATGTATCATCATTAATATTAAGCCTTACTCCTAATTTAGCATTAAATTCGTTATATTTTAATTCACACACGTATTGATAATCAGATAACAAATATACTTTTTCAACATATATTGTATCCTCAAAATTTTCTAATAATTCAGAATCAAATTTAGCTAATTCATTTTTAAAACTTTTTTGTGAATATTCTTTTTTTAGTGTATCATCTAATAAACTATATAAACTGTTGTATTTTTCTTCATAAACACCTTTTACAAAATTATCAACAGCAGATACTACTGTATAATATTCACTATATCCTTTTACTAAATATTGTTTATTTTCCTTATCGCTATCAGAGTCTAGATATATATTTACAAATTCTTGTGCATCGTTATAATTTAAGTTCTTTTGATTTTTATCATTAGGAAATATAGCCACAAATATTACATAAAATATGGAAATAATAAACATTATTATAATAAAAAATTTTATTCCACTATCTATCTTTCCTGCTATATTTTTTAATTTTTCAAACATATAATCACCTATTAAATATCATCAATATTAGTATCTCCATATGTAACACCATTTCTAGAAATATCATTAGCATACCTTCTTGCATCCCTTTTAATTGAAGATCCTGCTTCTTTCCATACTTTAGCAGCTTCTTTTCTAGCTGATTGAGGAATTTTTGAATCGACTGCAAGCTTTGCATCCATTTCTGTTCTAACTGCAACATTTACTTTTGCTTTAAACTCCACACTGTCTTCCTCAAGTTCAGGATTTTCTTTCTTAATATTTTCAATAGCTTGCTTTCTTGCTTCTTCTAAATCTTTTGATAATTTTTTACCAGCAGATCCATATGCCTGTTTAGCCGAAAATCTATCTGAAACAACATCTAATGGAGCATCTACTAAATTTGCAACTGTGGCTGCGTCTGCTATATTGTCAGTTGCTCCCATACCAAATGCTAGTGCAGCTGCCGTAGAACCGGCTCTTGTAAATGCTCTTATAGCAGCATTTTTTCTATCAGCTTTTGCCAATTCTTCTTCAATTTTATTTTCTTGTAATGATTTTTTAGCTGCAGATATTTTATCATTTGTAGCTTTATCTATAGTTGGAGCCCCAATTGTAGATGTTGATCCCGAAGCAATTTGTCTATCACTAGTTCTACTATCTTTAAGATTTTTCGCAGCTTCTTTCATATATTTATTATATGAATCCATATCTCCTGATTTTTTTGCATCTAATGCTTTTCCGTACAGCTCACCTGCTAAAAACTCTGGTGATTTATTATTCTTCTTACCATTATCTATATTTATGTTAGTATTTCCAGATCCTCCTGAATTAGAAGAACCAGAGCCTCCTTTTCCAGTTCCTATACTATTTATCGTATCCATTGCTCTTTGTTGACCAGTTCTTGCTTTTCTTATTCTGTCATTAGAAGCTTTTATATCCTTAATAGGTTCTGCTGTTCTTTTTGCCATAGAAACTCCTGATTTAATCCCCGCCATTGATCTGGCAAAATTATCACCAACACCACCTAGGAATTTTGAATCTTCTATACCAAATATCGATTTAATCATTTTTTCCATTTTTATTAATGCCATTATCGATACCATTGATACTATGGCAAGAACTCCTTCTGATTTAGCATCTGTAACAGCTTCACCTATAGTGTCAGCGGTAAAATTAAGACTTTCTATATTCACAGATATATCGCCTACAATCTGAATTATAAAAGCTAAAAATATAGCATGGAATGATTGTGTAAAAACAATAATTATAAAATTTTTAAACCAAACTTGTAAAATTCCTCCTTGTTTTCCCATAAGTTCCTCCTCAACTGATAGATTTCTTTATAACATCAACAGCTACAACTATTGGCGCCATCATTCCAAGAATTAAACACATAAATACTCTTTTAATATAAACGACAACCAAACCAAAAGTCTGACCTATTATTATCAAAAATACTATTGAAGATATTAAGTCCTGTCCTATAAGACCTTTTAGAGCATACATTAATATTATACCGCCATAACCCTTTAAATCCACCACAGTAGGTGACTGCTCAGCTCCAAAAACAGATGCTATTCCACCCACCAATTTACCTAATGTTTTTCCTACAACAGGCACCGCATCCAAAGCATCGAATTTAATTGTTATTTCTTCAGTAGTATTACCAACACCCTTTACAATTTCTTCATTTAAATAAAACACCCCTGCCATTATATAGTGAATTACAAACAATAATACAATACCTATAATCCAGTTATTAAGTGCCTTTTTGTATTGTGCTTTTTCAGCTGCTAATGATGATATTGCTAATTTTATACCTATAACCATTGCTGCTATAACAAAAACAGTAATTGCTAAAGTAAAAAAAGAATAATAAGTTTTTGATATTAATCCGCCAACCATCTGTGAGATTGAACCTTCAGCGGGATTTATAAAATTAGGATCTAGTAAGGCTATTTTATTAAAAACAATTTGATCTGGAAATGGAAATGCTAAACCATCTGATACACCTGTGCCAACAAATAACATATATAATACTAAAAATATTAATATACTAAAAACATTTATTAAGGGGGCTATTACACTACCTAATATTCCTCCAGCTGAGTTTAAAAGATTTGTCAAAATCCAATTAAACATATCCCCTGCTACACTACCTATTTTATTTTCAGTATCTTCATTTATAGCAGCATATACATTATTAAATATAAAAACTAATAGTACAAGCACAAAACATATTGCTATTATATTTCTTAATTTATGTTTCATTTAATCACCTATTTTCATCATTCATTATTAACCCGCATTATTCCTTTGTTCAATTAATTTAGACAAGTTTGTTTCAACAAATTCAAACTCTTTTTGAGTAGGATGTATACCTATAATTGCTGATTCTTGTCCTATTTTTATAAGTCCTTCACCCCTAGAACATGTTAGTAAGAATTCCGTTTCACCTTCACTTAGTTTAAATACTTCTCTTAAGTACTCTATTTCAGATTTATCTTGAGCCAAGAATAATTTTACTTCTGAAGATGTAAGAACTGCTTGCGCTTCTTTCTTTTCATAGAAATCTTGGAACTTTTGTGAAACAACTGACAAAGATACATTTCTTTTTCTAGCACGTCTTGCCATTGTATTTAAAAATTGTACTGCTTCTGGATAATCTAAAAGCATCCACGCCTCATCTATTAAAACTCTCTTTTTTCTTGCTTGTTTCTTGTTTTCACTATTTTTCTTAACATATTTTTCCCAAACCCAAGAAAGTAATATCTGTTGTGCAAGCGGTCTTGCAAATTTTTCTTCTAGTTCAGATAAATTAATATTTATAAATTTGTTACCATCCATTAATTCAAAAGTAGATTGTCCATCAAAATATGCCATCTGACCATCAAATTTTTTACAATATTGTTTCATTACTTTTAAAAGGTAATTGTAATGGTATGAATAAGTATCCGTGTTATTTTCTCTTGCTTTTTCCTCTAATACGTCGTACCATTCACTAATAGTTGGCATATCTTTTTTCTTTTTACCGACATAATTATTATTTGTTACATTATCTGAATCTTCATATAATGAATTCAAATCATTTTTTATTCCTCTTCTAGAATAGCACTCTGCAACTATTTCTGCTATTATCTGTTTTGTTAACTCATTTACTTCTGTGCTTCTTGTTGCACCACGTGCCATTGTAAGTAGAGCTTGCGTAACGTCCTCCACTTTATTTTCAACATTTAGTACAAGTTTTTCCTTACCAGTTATTTCATCTTTTGCAGTCTCTGGCTCTATATCAAATATATTTATTATAGTTGTACTATTTGGACTTATTACTACATTAATCCCATTTAAAGCCTCTGCAACAACAACATATTCTCCTTCAGCATCTATTACTAAATTTTCTATTCCCATAAGTACTGCTGATCTAGCCATTATAGTTTTTATAGTTACAGATTTACCTGATCCCGATTTACCAAATATAATCATATTATAATTAGTCATTGAAGGATGAAAATTATCAAATAATAATGGTAATCCTGTTTGTTTATTAATTCCTATTGGTACTCCTATATCATGTCCTATATCTGATGATAAAAATGGAAATACCGTAGACATAGAGCCTCTATCAAATGTATGTTTTCTAGCTAATTTATTATTATTTAATGGTAAATTAGATTGAAAGCCTTCTTCTTGCATAGCCCATATAGCCTTAATTCCGATCATATTTTTTGATGCTTCCATAGCTAAAAGTTCTGATGCTTTATCAAGTTCTGCTTTACTATAAGCAAATAATGTTGCTATTATAGTGGCTTCAAATAGTTTATTATATCCTGCAGCTATTTGGTCTCTTAAAGCTTCTGCCTCTGCTTGTTTAGTAGCAAGAACAGATGCTCTATTTATATCACCTCTATCTTGAGCAACATATCTTTCAGATTGTAACTCTACAATAGTTTTATTTAAATCTTTTTGTGATACAGGTTCTGGTATGGGAGAAATATATACTGATGTATTTACATCTCCAAACTCATATACACCAGACAAAAAATACGGAAATGTTGCTTGTCTAGGCATAGTAGTTACATAGAATGTTCTAACAAATCTTGATACTTTGGAAAATATTTCCAAATAGTCGTAATGGCTTGCATCTATTCCAGATGGGGACATTAGGTCTTTTAAATTTGATTTATTAACTTCAAAAAATGTCTTAGTATTATCCTCTTTTGTTATTAATTCCTCATTGTTTGCAGTAGAAACTTCTTTTTTTTCTTTTTTCTTCATATGTAAACCTCCTATACTATCATATCATCATCGTTAGTTGATTTCTTTTCATCATCTGGTTTTTCTTCATTATTATCAACATTACTATTTTTTTCGTTTTCTTTTATTGAATTTTCAACTATTTTTTTTTCTCTTTCTTTTCTTCTATTTTCCATACCTATAACATGATTTTCTGCTATTATATCTGAAAGATGCTCCTTTTCTTCTTCTGGTATATTAGCTGAATTTATTATATTAAGAGCCTCTCTATCTGTTCTTTCTTCAAACTCATCCTCTAATTCTTCAGGAGTTTTAGGTGTATCTACATGTAATGTCTGTCTTAACGCATCTTTAACTCGACTTAACGCCTCTTGTTCAACTTCTTTTTGCATTAATTCTTCCTTCTTTTGGAACACATCTTTAGAAGTAGAGTATAATCTATAGAAACCTGACTCTAACGCTGTTTTTATATCTAATAATTTTTCATCATCTCTGTTATATGATATATATAGTAGCTCTGCTATTTCGTTTGAATCTAATATTTTACCCTGTACCGAACATGAAGAAAGTGAGCTAACCAATGTCTGTGCTCTAGTATATAATTCTCTTTGACATATGTCATAAATTTCATCTTTTGTAAATTCTGATGTAGTTGAAACTTCAGATTTATTATATGATAATAGAATATAAAATTTTCTTTGTAATACATGCTTATTTAAGCTTATTTTTTCAACATATCTTGTAATATCTTGAGCATAATCTAATATATGTGCAAATCTATCTCTTTCATTTTTGGCATTTTTTACTTTTTGAAAATCCATATTGATTTCATTTGATGCGGCTTTATATTCTTCATCTGCTATTTTAAACTGACTTTCAAGTTCACTTACACTATTTTTATATATATCCATACTTTTCTTTAAATCAACAGCCCTTGCTTGTACATATAATTGTATAGGGAACTTAAGAGTATTTAAGAATGTAATAAATCCTTCCTCTATAGACATTTGTTCAATCTCTGACATAAGATCATAGTTTATACCTTTACATTGTATAACCATTGTGTATCTACTCTCTTTATTTTGAATTATCATATTATCCGCAATTCTATCAAATTCCATGAAATCAAACATATCTTTTCTAGGAATATTTTTATCATTTTTCTGTAATACTTGCTTTCTTCCATTTAATTCACTAGATTTTGATGTTAAAGATGTATCCTGTTTAACATTATTTGTATTATCTATTTCTGATTTTTTAGAATTTTTATCATCCTTTTTACCAAATAAAATTACTGCAAATATCGCACCTAAAATACCAACTAATATTAATCCTATACTTAATAAACTCATCTCTTGTTTCCACCTTTCCTATATAAATATATTCTTTTTCTTTTGTTAAAAGTAAGTGTCCTAATTAAAATATCTGATATAGGCTCACCACCTGCTTTCCTTAAATTACCAACTATTGGCGAATCCGGAATAGTCAAAGAACCAACACAAAAGCCAACAACTGCAAATATTACTGTAAGTATTATCATTCCTAAATTCCATCCTATAATAGAAAATACTGAACCTATTAATAATCCAACTATACCAAATCCAATAGTAAACAACAAGGACTTGACAGAAAAAATATATAAAAATCTAGACTCTCCTTTTACACTTCTAGGAACAGGATATGTTCTTCCCATAATTTCTTATCCCCCTCTTTTGTTATTATATCATGTATAATTTATCATACATAACACTCTTTATCAATAATATTAAAAAATATTTTATAAGCGAAAAAAAATATTACAAAAATGTAATATTTTTGTAATATTTAAGCATTTTTTATATTAAATCTTCTCCTACTTTAATAAAGAAATTAATAACATTTACCGATGAATACACAATTATAAGACCTATCATCATTGGAAGTAGCTGTCTTTTTACATCTGCTTTTTGTTCTGCTGATGTAATCATATATTTTATTCCCATTAGCACTATACCTATTATTGCAAATACATTAGCTACAGTTGTTACGGTAGTATACACATCAGATTCTATAGTCTGCCATGAAGAATTGTTTCCTACAAGGTCTTGTCCTATTCCTTTAGTAAAATTAGTTATACTTTCTGCCAAATAGAAGAACATTACACCTATAGCAAAATTGGGTAAACTTTCCTTTATATTTGCTTTGCTTTCTATACTAGAAAATACATATTTTAATCCTAAAAATATTGCAGCAATTAATATAACTAAATTCCCTATTGCAAATATAAGATCAATAACCCCGCCATCTTTATTTAAAATCCCTGCTATAGCTCCGCCTATATTTACATTGTCCTCATCTTCTACTGTTCCTTTATCAAAAAAATCATTCCCTTGAGAAAAAATAGAATCCATGAAGCTTGCTGCATAAATACTATTAAATATTAATATAATAACTACTATTAATATTAATGACACTACTTTTTTGCTCATAAAAACCTCTCTAATTAGGCTAATAAATGCTTACTTTAAACTATATAATTAACCTTATCTAGAATATATCACTTGCTACTTTTGATATAAATTCTGCAACTGGTACAGCTGCAAATACTAATACAGCACCAACAATTAGAATAACAGTTTGTTTCTTTATATCAGCTTTTTGATCAGCAGAGGCAAACATATATCTAACTCCTGCAAATACTATAGCCGCTATAGCTGCAACTTGTACTACAGTCACAATTGTACCCCAAACTTTACTTGTTATATTTGATACATTAGGAGAAGGGGTACCTGCCCCAGGATCTGCCACTGTTACACCAAATACTGGTGATATAATTCCTATAACAAAAAGAAATATACAGAAAACTGTAAGAACTTTATTAAGTTTATTCATAAATTTATCCTCCTTAAAATATGTTTAACAGATGAAATTACACAAAAATATAATTTTGCGTATTATAGTTAACATCTATCATTATAAAATGATTATATCATCTTTTACTAATTTTGCAACATTTTTTATTTATTTTTTTTTAAATATTAATTTTGTTATTTATAAGTAATTTTTTTGTAATATTTATTTTTATTCGTACTAAACATTTATTTTTACAAATCTTTTAGTACGCAAAATTATATTTTTGTTTATTTAGTTTCTACATTAAAATTTAATTAAGGAGGATTTAAATGAAAAAATTTAATAAAATATTAAGTTTATTTATGATTATCTTTTTGCTTTGTGCATTTATAACACCAGTATTTGCTGCGGGAGAGGGAGATGTAGATGTAAACCTTGACTTCACTACCGATGCTTCTGATAATTCTAATTTAGGTGATTTATTTTCAAATGTATGGGGTACTGTTCAAACTGTGGCAAGTTTTATTGCCTTAATTATGGTTGTATTTGCAGGTATTAGATATATGTTTGCTTCTGCTGATCAAAAAGCTGATATAAAGAAACAAACTATTATTTTAATTGTTGGAGCAATCTTTATTTTTGCTGCTGGTAGTATAGTCAATCTTATCGCCAATGCTGCTCAAGGTATTATATAATAGATATAATATAATATAATATAATATAATATAATATAATATAATATAATATAATATAATATAATATAATATAATATAATATAATATAATATAATATAATATAATATAATATAATATAATATAATAT
>CALXJE010000028.1 GCA_944388545.1 uncultured Clostridia bacterium | reverse complement strand
CAAAATAAAATAAGAGAAAATAAACAAGAAAAAAATAAACAAAAAAGAAGAGGATATAATGAAAATAAGTATAAAATATAAGGAGGAAATATATGATAAAAAACAAAAAGGGTATATCATTAATAGTACTTGTAATAACAATAATAATAATGATAATCTTAGCAGGAGCGATAATACTAACATTAAATAATAGCGGAATAATCGGAAGAGCAGAGGAAGCGACAGATAAAAGTGACACATCAACACTAAAAGAGGCAGCAAATGTAGCATACTCAGAATGGACATTAGCAAGGCAGATGGACGGGGAGATAAGAAGTGCAGATGAATATGTAAAAGGAAAGCTAAAAGATCAAGGTTTTAGTGATGAAGATTTAGGGCAAATATATATAGATGATTCAGGTAAAATATCAACAGCAACAGTGCCAGAAGGATTTGTAGCTTCAGACATAGAAGGAGAGAATACTATATCAGAGGGTCTAGTAATATATGAAGGAACGGAGAAAGTATCAGAAGATACAGATGCAAAGACAACAAGAAACCAATTTGTATGGGTGCCAGTAGAAATATCAGAATTTGTAAGAGAAGATGGATATCATAGTGGTACAAAACAAACATATGTATCGTCAGGGACTGCTACAGAGCCATATTCATATGATAAAATAATAACAGAAACAAATGATCTAACGGGAGAATATGCAGAGTATAAAGCAATGAAAGCAAGTGTAGAAAAATATGGAGGTTTTTATATAGGAAGATATGAAGCAGGAAGTGAGACAGAAAGAACAAATGTAGCAAATGGAACGACAAACATGGTAGTAAAACAAGATGCATATGTATATAACTATGTAGGATGGGGACCAAGCATGACATCAGCAGAAGGAGATGTAACATATGGTAGTAAAAACCAAGGAAAAGGAGCAGTAGAACTTTCAAGAAATTTATATAAAGATAATACTTCAGTAAAATCAACATTAATATATGGAGTGCAGTGGGATGCAGTATTAAGATTTATAGCAGATGATAAGCATAATGTAAATGACAGTACTTCATGGGGAAACTATACTAATAACTCAGATAGAACAAGTGTAAGCCCAAATACTCCAGCCAAAACAGGAGCACATGAAAATTGGAAAGCAAAGAATATATATGACTTAGCAGGAAATGCGTATGAATGGACAATGGAGGCCACTAGTTCTCTTTACCGTGTTATTCGTGGAGGTCATTGCGGTGACACTGGGTCTAACGTTCCGGCATCTTTTCGTAACGTCTTTAGTCCGTCTTATTGCGACAGTGTCAACGGCTTCCGTCTAGCACTTTATGTAGTGTAGAACTGGTCCTGATATTCACAATACTAGATAAGATGTATGCAAATATATGAAAAAAGATAAACATACCGCAGGTGCGGAGATTTAGAAAAACGGTTCTATAATAAATGTTGGGGTATAAAAATACTCCAACATTATTTTATGGTATAAAAAATTGCAATTAAATCATATATACCTTAAAATATTGTTATCAACCAATTGAAAGGGTGATTTAATTGCATAAAAAGAATATCATTAATTTGTTAGGAATTCAAGAGAAATTAGTAAAAAATATTCAAAGAGGTCAAAATTTTATCAATATTTATGTTGAAACTAATCCAAAAGTACATATTTGTCCTTGTTGTAAATCTAAAACTAAATATGTTCATGATTATCGCACAAAAAAATTCAACATATTTCTATCGGTCATATTGTATCATATATTATTCTAAAAAAACGCAGATATGTTTGTCATACTTGTTCTAAACGCTTTTATGAACATTACGACTTCCTTCAGAAAAACTTTAGAAAATCTAATACTCTATTTCATAACGTTGTTGATGATTTGAAACAACTTAAAAATATTAAAACTATTGCTGAAGATAATCATATATCTTCTCCTACTGTCATTAGATATATGCATTTTGCTACTGTATTAGAAGATAAGTTTAATTTAGTTCCATTACCCCAAAAGATTGGTATTGACGAATTTAAAGGGAATGTTAACGGAACTAAATACCAATTCCATATATTTGATTTAGATACCCATAAAACAATTGAAATAATTGAGTCTAGAACTTATGATGTATTAGAAACTTTCTTTTCTAAATATTCTTCTGAAGAGAGAAAAAAAGTTAAAATTGTTTCTATGGAGTTGTACAGACCTTTTAGAAGAATTGTTAAAGATAAATTTATCAATGCTACTATCATTGCCGACTGTTTTCATTTTACTAGAATAGTTTGCAATGCTCTAGATGAATTAAGACTTAACATATGGAGAAAAACAAAAGGCAAAGAAAAGAAATACTTTAAATATTTAAAACATGCTTTGCTTAAAGATATTTCAAAAGTTACTGATAAAGATAGTGAAAAATTATTATATGCTTTTGATTTATCACCTATATTAAAATATGCTTACAAGTTATATAAAGAATTTTTACAAATTAAAAAATTAGATGGTTATCAAGCAAAAGAAAATGCTTTTAAAAAGTGGATATATGATGCTGAAGGCTCTACTATACCAGAAATTGCTAAAACAACTAAAACATTAAGACAATGGCATCAATATATTTTAAATGCTTTTAAATTTAATTTATCTAATGGTCCAACTGAAGGAAAAAACAATTTAATTAAAACATTAAAAAGAATATCTTTTGGCTTTAAAAGATTAGATAATTTTAGAGCAAGAATTTTACTGTTAGAATTAA
>CALXJE010000027.1 GCA_944388545.1 uncultured Clostridia bacterium | reverse complement strand
ACAATACAAGTTCTATTAAAAATTATGAGAATTATGAACATTACATAGGATATTTGACCATATCTAAAATAGGATTTCGAAGGGGTTTTTATAGTGTAGATTCAGTATTAAATACAGTTGCCTCTAATATTGAAGTAATAGAAGGAAGTACAATGCCTGATGTTACTAATGGTAACTTGATTATTGCTGGTCATTCAGGTACTGGATGGAATGCATTTTTTAATGAGTTATATAGGTTAAATATTGATGATACCGTAGAAGTTACTTATAATGGTAAAATTTATACTTATCAAATAAAAAATATTTATAAAGAATTGAAAACAGGTACGGTATCCATAAAGCGTGATATTACAAAAACAACATTAACACTAATTACTTGTACTAACAATGATGATACAACTCAGACCATTTATATAGCTGAACTTGTTAATATTATGTAAAAAGGGGGGTGTTAGTGATGAGTCCAGCGTCATTATTAGAAAAACTACAATCTGTATGGGAAGTGATTGCATCATCACCCCTATATGGTATTGCATTTTTCATAATATTATTTCTTGTTTTCTTATTTATTACAACTAATAAAACAAATAAAAAACAAAGTAAAATTACTTATTTCATTATTTATTTAGCTATTTTCATATATTTCTTTGTTCAATACGGTTCTAGTATCCAATCATTATTTGATTATGCTATTAACCAATTCTTTATTAATTATTACTTTCCTAATATTATTATTTACTTATTAACATTAATTATTTCTACCATTATTTTATGGAAAAGTATTTTTAGTGATAAAACAACAAAAAGTATCAAAATTATTAATTCATTTGTATATGGTATTATCGTATATTTCTTTATTCTGACTGTATCACTAATAGAACAATTAAACTTAAATGCTTTCAACTTATTAGAACTATACAGTAGTATGCAAGTAAGAAGTATATTAGAATTAAGTATGTTTGTATTTGTTATTTGGGTAATATTCTTAATTATTTACAAGATTATTCGCAATCATCAATTAAAGATTGTAAATGAACAAAAACAGGTTATTACTAACTATGATATTGTGGATCACTTCAATGTAAAAAGAGCTTATTATAAACCAAAACAAAATGTGTTTTTTACCCCTGTAGAAGAGGAAACTAAGAAAGAACCACAAATAGAAGATGGTAAAGAACCATTTACGTTAGACGAATATAAAACTTTACTTAGAATATTATTAGAAGAAAAAAATAAAAAAGAGGAAAGTAGCGAAGATTCTTTAACAGAATTAAATGCTTTATATAAAAGTATAGAATAGTAAATACAGAATATGTGTTTACTTTTTCTTTTGCTATAATTAGTTAAACTTAAATTCATTTATGATGCATATATATTAATAGGTGAGAAAATGTTAAATGATAATGAATTTATAATTCAATCTTTGAATAGTAATTTATTTTTTTTAAGAACAACTCGTTTTTATTGTTTAAATATTGAGTTATCTTTTTTTAAAAATAATATGGAGTATAGTAATCGAGCAAAAGAACTTGGAAGACGTTGTGAGGAGTTAGGAAGAAAAATAATAGATTACACTTATGGATATATTCCAGAAGCAGCTAAAAAATATCAAATATATGTAACGGATTATAGTCTTAGAAGTGAATTGCTGACAGAAAAATTATTTGATGTTGATATTGATACTGGTATAACAGAAGAACAATTAAATCTTAAAGTAGGAGTATCTGGAGTAGCACCTGAATCTTTGATAAACAATATTATAGATGCTAATAATGAAGCATTAGAAATAACAGTTGACTTTTTATCTTTTGCAGAAGAAATAATAAATTTATTAATTACGAACGAATTGTTTTCCTACTCTTATCCAGAACTTTATAATTTTATGATGAGAGATGTAAAACAATTTCAAGATGATTTAACTAGAATTATGGAAAGATTAAGACCAGATCCAGTGTTTTCTGCTAATAGTGAATTTACTTATAATACTATAATGCTTGAAATTGTATTATTTTTAAGAGGTTTTATTGATATTAGTGAAGTTAAATATTTAAATGATTTGAATTACTTCATCTTGTCTTATCCTTCCTTAATACGAGATTATCAAACTTTACCATTGACACCAGAAAATCAAAAAGAGCTAACAGAAAGAAGTATTGCTATTACAGAAAGATTAAGAAATTTAATAGCAGAAATGTTAGAACGGTTATTGAATGCAGAACTATATTTTATTGTAGAAGCTACTATGATAGATAATTTTTATACTAATGTAAACTATTTTTATTATCTTTTAAAGGAAAATGAGAGTATTGGTTTTTAATTTTAGGGGATAATAAGTAAAACAATGAAATATATCTTGAAAAGAGAAATAGTACTTTGTTATAATAGTCTAGAAGATGAAAAATGAGGTGAAAGAAATGAATTATAAAGTAACATCATATAGTGAAAAAGATACAATAGAACTTGCTCAAAATATTGAATCTGAGCATTTCCCTAATATGGTAATTTGTTTAGAGGGAGATTTGGGTAGTGGCAAAACTGTATTTACAAAAGGATTTGCCTCTGCACTTGCTGTAGAAGAGGAAGTGACATCACCTACTTTTAATATTATTAAAG
>CALXJE010000026.1 GCA_944388545.1 uncultured Clostridia bacterium | reverse complement strand
TCACGAGTTTTTCTAAATCTCCGCACCTGCGGTATGTTTATCTTTTTCATATATTTGTATGCATCTTATCTAGTATTGCAAATATCAGGACCAGTTCTACACTACATAAAGTGCTAAACGGAAGCCGTTGTCGTTGCAAAAAAATGGAGTAACGTAGTTACGAAAAGATGCTGGGTAGCTAGAGCCAGAGTTATCGTAGTTACCACCGCGACAAACACGGGTAGTAGATCTATAGGCCTCCATTGTCCATTCCCACACATTTCCTGCTAAATCATATATATTCTTTGCCTTCCAATTTTCATGCGCTCCTGTTTTGGCTGGATTATTTGGACTTACGGAGTCTTTATCTGGATTATAATAATAATTTCCCCATGACGAACTATCACTTACATTATGCTCTTCATCTGCTATAAATCTTAATACTGCATCCCACTGCACACTATATATTAATGTTGATTTTACTGAAGTGCTTGACTTATATAAATTTCTTGACAGTTCTACTGCTCCTTTTCCCTGATTGTTATTATCATCTGTTACATCACCTTCTGCTGATGTCATGCTTGGTCCCCAAGCTACCCAGTTATATACATATGCATCTTTTCTTACTACCATGTTTGTTGTTCCATTTGCTACATCTGTCCTCTCAGTTTCACTTCCTGCTTCATATCTTCCTATATAAAAGCCTCCATATTTTTCTACACTTGCTCTCACTTTCTTATACTCTGCATATTCTCCTGTTAAATCATTTGCTTCTGTTATTGTTGTATTATATGAATATGGTTCTGTATAACTTGATGATATCGTTCCTGTTGGTGCATTATTTGACCAAGTTGTTCTCTCAAACTCTGATATATCTACTGGTATCCATACAAATTGATTTCTTGTTGTCTTTGCATCTGCATCTTCTGATACTTTCTCCGTTCCTTCATATATTACTAGTCCTCCTGCTATTGTATTTTCTCCTTCTATATCTGATACTGTAAATCCTTCTGGCACTGTTGCTGTTGATATTTGTCCTGAATCATCTACATATACTAATTGTAAATCTTCATCACTAAAACCTTGATTTTTTAACTTTTCTTTTATATATTCATCTGCACTTTTTGTCTCCCCGTCTAATTGCCTTGCTAATGTCCATTCTCCGTATGCTATATTTGCTGCCTCTTTTAGTGTTGATGTGTCACTTTTATCTCGTGCTTCCTCTGCTCTTCCGATTATTCCACTATTATTTAATGCTAATATTATTGCTCCTGCTAATATTATCATTATTATTATTGTTATTACCAGTACTATTAATGATATACCCTTTTGTTTTTCTTTCATTTACCTTCCTCCTATTATTTTTTATCTTCCTTATTTTTTTCCTATGTTGTTTACCTATTTATTTTATTTTTCCTTTTTTATTTTATATATCAAACATATATTTTGCACCTTTTCCTATGATATATACATTTAAACATATATATCTTTAGTTTATCTAGAATATATCATTTTTTTCAAGGTGCTTTTGTATATGTTTAATATACATCTATATTATTTCATATATTAAAATAATTCGCAATACCTTTTGCTTCGTTTTTAAACATCTTTTAAATTTATCTCTGTTATAATAGGCAAAATCATTGGATTTCTTCTTGTCTTTTTATAAACAAAATCACATAAACTATCTCTAATCTTACCCTTTATTACAGACCATTCTTTAACACCTTCTTGCTCTAATTTTAGAATTTGTTCTTTCGAAAATTCTCTTATTTCTTCCATTAAGTCTTCAGACTCTCTAACATATACAAATCCTCTTGTTATAATATCAGGTCCGCCTATTAATTTTGCCGTTTTATTATCTAGTGAAAATACTACTAAAATCATACCATTTTCAGAAAGCATCTGCCTATCTCTTATTACTATATTTCCTACATCACCTACACCAAGTCCATCTACAAGAACTATTCCTGATTGTACCTGTTGACCTATTCTAGCAGATTTTGAATCTACCTCTAAAGTTTTACCATTTGCCATTATAAATATATTTTTATCGCTCATTCCAAGAAGCTTTGCGATTTCACCATGTCTTCTTAAAAATCTGTATTCACCGTGTACAGGCATAAAGAATTTTGGTTTAGTAAGAGTTAACATCATTTTTAATTCTTCTTCACAAGCATGGCCAGATACATGTACATCAGCAAGTTGATTATATATTACTTCTGCCCCTAACTTTTGAAGTTCATCTATTAATTTACCAACAGATTTTTCATTTCCTGGTATTGGAGATGAAGAAAATATTACTAAATCTTCAGGTGTAATAGTTACTTTTTTATGTTCTCCTGTAGACATTCTAGCAAGCGCTGACATACTTTCTCCTTGAGAACCTGTTGTTATAATAACAAGTTGCTCTGGGTTATATAAACCTATTTTATCAATATCAATTATAGATCCCTCTGGTGCAGTTATGTATCCTAATTCCTTTGCTACATCAATTACTTTTAGCACACTTCTACCAATTGCTGCAACTTTTCTTCCAAATTTTACTGCTGAATTTATAATCTGTTGCATTCTATGGATATTTGATGCAAACGTTGCAACTATTATTCTCTTATTAGAATTCATAAATATCTTATCAAATTCTAATCCTACACTTCTTTCAGACATTGTATATCCTGGTCTTTCAACGTTAGTTGAATCTGACATAAGAAGAAGTACTCCCTCTTTACCAAGTTCTGCAAATCTTGCAAAATCCATTACCTCACCGTCAATTGGTGTATAATCAATTTTAAAGTCTCCAGTATGCACAACAATTCCAACCGGAGTATGTATTGCAAAAGCTACAGAATCTGCTATTGAATGTGTTGTTTTAATGAACTCTACATTAAAGTATTTTCCTAATTTAACTATATCTCTAGGTTTAGCTATATGAAGCTCTGAACTTTTTAACAAATTATGTTCTTCAAGCTTACTTTCTATAAGACCCATTGTTAATTTAGTTGCATATATAGGTACATTTATTTTCTTTAAAAAATATGGTATTGCTCCTATATGGTCTTCATGTCCATGTGTTATTACCATCCCTTTTATTTTTTTAGCATTTTTTTCTAAATAAGTTATATCTGGTATAACTAAGTCAACTCCCAGCATATCCTCTTCTGGAAATGCTACGCCACAATCAACTATTATCATTTCATTTGCATATTCAAAAACTGTTAAGTTTTTTCCTATCTCTTGAAGTCCACCAAGTGGTATTATTTTTAATTTATCCTTTTCAAAAATACTATGATCTCTTGCTGTTCTACTAACTGATTTATTATTTACAGCATTTATATTATTTCCCTTTTTACTCTTTACGTTGCTTATACTTTTTTTATTTTGATTATTTGTTCTATTAACTTTTTTCTTTTCTTGTTTTACTTTTTCATCTTTACTATTGTTTTCTTTATCTAAGTTTTTTATTACTGTATTTACCTTCTCTTCTATACTAATATTATCTATATTTACATTTGATTTTTTATCTAATTTCTTTTTTATATCTTTTATTAAAGCACCACTAGAAACACTATCATCATAGATAGCGTTTGATGTCTTATTATTTTTATCCATAAATTATTATTCCTCCTTCTATATTATATTTCTTTAGTAAATCCGAACAACTAAATATAATCAAAATTGCTTAATGTTTAGTTAACACTTAAGCTTTAAAGCCCGCACAAAAAAATATTAATTATATAAATACATTAAAACCACTTTTAATATTATACCTTATTTATTAATCTCTGTCAAACTTCTATTCTTTTATGCTTCTTAAATATTCTGCTATAAATTCATCTATATATCCATCCATAACTTTCTGAACATTACCGATTTCATAATCTGTTCTATGATCCTTAACTAATGTATATGGGCAAAATACATATGATCTTATTTGATTTCCCCAACCATTTTCTGTATTTTCGCCTTTAATTTCATTGATTTTATCTTTATTTTTTTGTAATTCTAATTGATATATTTTTGCTTTAAGCATTTTCATAGCATTATCTTTGTTTTGAAATTGTGACCTTTCTGTTTGACAAGTTACTACAATGCCTGTAGGAACATGCTTAATTCTAACTGCCGAATCGGTCTTGTTTATATGTTGTCCTCCTGCTCCACTTGCTCTAAATGTACCTATTTCTAAATCTTCATCTTTTATATCTAGTGTTATATTATCATCTATTTCTGGAACAACATCGACTGCAGCAAATGAGGTATGTCTTCTGCTATTACTGTCAAACGGAGAAATTCTAACAAGTCTATGAACACCTTTCTCTCCTTTTAAATATCCATAAGGATATTCACCTTTAACAGAAAAAGTAACACTCTTAATTCCTGCTTCATCTCCATCTTGTATATCATACACTTCTATATCGTGTTTTGTTCTTTCTGCCCATCTTATATACATTCTATAAAGCATTGACGCCCAATCTTGAGATTCTGTTCCACCAGCACCTGGGTGTATAGTAACTATAGCATTACTTGAATCATATTGTTTTGATAAAAGTGCTTTTGTTTTTATATTATCTAAATCCATTGCTAGCTTTTCAAATTCCTCACTTAACTCTTTTATAAGATCAGCATCCATCTCTTCTTTAAGCATATTAATTATAGTATCACACTCATTATATTTATTAACTATCTTATTATATTCTTCAACTATTCCTTTATTTTGCTTAATTTTAGTCAATATATTTGAGCTTTCTTTTTCATTATTCCAGAAATTTTCTTCTAGTGTTTTTTTCTCTAATTTATTTAGTTCATTTTCTTTCTCGTTTATTTTTAGAGTATCCTTTAATTCGTTTAATTCTTTATTATATTCATTTAACTTATTTTTATATTCTGTTAAATCTATTAATTTCATTCTTTTAATTCACTCCATATTCCCTTTTTATCAGGTAGTATTTTAAATTCCATAACCTCATCTTTTGTTGGATGGTAAAAAATCAAACTATAGGCAAATAATGCTAGGTCTTGACCTTTACTGTTTACATTTTTCCCATACTTAATATCACCATATAATGGATGGCCTATATTTGCAAACTGTACTCTTATTTGGTGATGTCTTCCGGTATTTAATTTTATTTCAATATATGAATAAGCATTTCCATTCATATTAAAATTATTTAGTACAGTATATTCTAAACTAGCCAATTTACCATCTCTTTTACTACATATATAACTCATATTAGTCTTTTCATTTTTAGATAAATAATTCTCAAGCATTATATCTTTATCTTTCACGTTCATATGTCCGTTTACAACTGCTAAGTATCTTTTTTTAAAGTCGCCTTCTCTGATGTTTTTAGAAAGTCTTGACGCAGCCTTTGAAGTTCTTGCAAACACCATTATCCCTGCTGTCATTCTATCTAACCTATGTACTAACCCTAAATATACTTCTCCTGGCTTATTATATTTTTCTTTTATATATGCTTTTAATAATGTAAGCATATCATTATCACCAGTTTTGTCAGCTTGCGATGGTATTCCTGCAGGTTTTAAAACTACTAACAAATGATTATCTTCATACAATATTTTAACGTTTTTATATGTATTCATTATACACCTCAAAGTATATATAATAAAAAAACCCCACAAAATTGTGAGGGAATTCTTTATTTTTCTTCTTTTTCTTTAATTTCTACTACTTGTCTTTTATTATATTTACCACAGCTTGGACATGCTTTATGTGGTAATATTGTTTCTCCACATTCAGAACAAGTTGCATATGATTTATTCTCTAATTTCCAAGTAGAACGTCTTAATCCAGTTCTTGCTTTAGACCATCTTCTTTTTGGTTGTGCCATTTTATTCCCTCCTTAAGTAAATCACATTACATATATTTGATATATAGTTATATGTATATACTACATATTTATTTACTCAAACTCGCTTATATATTATATCTTACTTAATCTAGGTTGTCAAGTTTTAATTTTACCATTTCTAACAATTTTCTATATTTTATCGTTTGCATAATTGATGCTATTTCCTGTTATAAATTATTTATAGTTTATATGTTTTATTAAAAAAGTGCATTGATTTTTATCAATACACTACCTTACTTTTCCTACTTTATTTATTATTTCCTATTTTTATGGTACTGATATTGTTATTTTATCAGCAGGAAAATTTAATTCATCTTGTATCGTTTTTTGTATCATTGCTATTTGATCTTTTGTTATCTCTTCTTTATCTGCAACTATTACATTTAAATTTTCATTAGTAGGAACTATTACAATATCGTCTATTCCTTTTGATTTTATTAAATCTTCAACAATTGTAATTGTATGTTTATTTTCTATAAGATTCTTTAATTTATTTTGATATTCTGTAAGTTGTTTTGCTTCAGTAGAATTTGCTTCAATCACTTTAGAGTATGTCTCTTCCAGTTCTGAAAACATATTATTTCTATTTGTTCTAAATTTAGATAATGTTTCTTCTGACTCTTTTTGTTTATATAGATTATTTACATCCGCAACATCTTCTACATCTGTGTTATTTTCATTTTCGTCGTATATGTTTACACTGCTATACATAAATCCATCTTTGCTATTTACATAAACAGATTGGCCTAAATTTTCTTCTCTTTCTGGATTATATCTATAATTAACATAACCTGCTATCATAACCATCAGCGATAAAGATATTATTGCTATTTGACTTTTTTTCATTATTTTCAAATTAATCACCTCTTACTTTGAAAAAACATCTACTTTATGAAGTGGTATATCAAGTGCATTTGATACAGCCTCTTTAATCTTATTCATATTACTTGCATCTATTCCTTCTGCTGTAATTATTGCTCCTATAATATCAGGACTTTTTTTACTTTCTACTATTGCAACTTTCTGACCATCAATCTCTTCATAAGCCACTGTCTTTTCTGTTGTTGTTTTTTTACTTGCCTTTGACACATCACCATCACTATTTTCTTCAATAGTTGTATCCTCCTTAATATCATATACAGGAACCATTTTTTCTTCACTAGAATAAGTAATCATTACAGATACATTACTTATACCTGCTATTTCTGATAATATTGTTTTTAAATTCTCTTCAATATTATTATAATTAGTATTTTCAGTTTTATTACTATTTTGAGCTTTTTCTTTGTTTTCACTTAAAGTTTCTACAGAGTCTTCTTTATATATACTATTTATACATATTAGAGTAAATACTAGTAATATCACCAAAAAAATAAGGTTTTGAGTCTTTGTTTTCTTGTCTTTATCTTTTGAAAACATAGACATTAATGTGTCAACATACTTTTTCATTATTCTCCCTCCTCTATTATTGTTATAACATTCTCAGTAATGTTATACTCTTTAGATATCATACTAATAGCATTTGATATCTTTTCTACTTTTCTGTTCCCCAAACTATTTAAGTTTCCTATTTTTATTTCTAATTCTTCAAAATTATATTCGTCACTTAATTTAACTCTTAAATCTTTAAACTTAATATTTATACTACTTAATTTTTCTTTAATCTCATAAGAAAGTTCTTCTTCTAACTTTTCTGTAACCTTTTCATTCTTATATTCAGAAAATTCTTTAACATCAACATTATCTATACTCTCTGCATTACCTGATACTGTTTCAAGTACATTGTCTAATACCGTTTGCATATTAGTATCTTTTACTACATCAATAATAGGGGATATCACATTAAGTAATACAAAAAGTGATAAAATTATATAAATATACTTTTTGGTGTTTCCTTTTGGTAATATTAATTCAATAATTATTGCAATAATTGCAACATATATAACTTGCTCAATAAAAGCCTTTATAGCTATCATATCTTTCCTCCTATGTTATAGTTCCCATTAATTTTATTATTACACCAGATGACATCACAAAAAGTGCTAATATTCCAATTAAAACTCCGAGTAATACCTTATATGTTTCAGCAAAACTATCTATAATACCTATAGCATTTTTATTATCTGTTAACGTCTCTGCTAATGCCGCAAGAACTTTATGAGATACAAAAATCACTACCATTTGAATTATAGGAACAATGGCTACAAAACACATTACAATCATTCCAAGTATACCAGCAGCCTTTCCTATAACTTCTGTAGCTCCCATTATACTTTCTAAACTATCTGATACAAATTTTCCTACTACTGGTATAAAATTAGAAACTGCTGTTTGCGTTGTTTTTATAACGGTAGAATCTATTGATGTTGTTATACTTCCTTTTACACTTATAACACTAAGAAACAAAGTAAATACAACAGCTGTTATCCACAGGCCAGACTTTGAAAAAACGCTTCCCAGTTTATTTAATCTTATACTTGTTCCAAACATAGATACAATATTCATTACAATAGATATTGTTATAAATGGAATAACTATATAATTTACTAAAAAACCTACTAAACTAGCTATAAATAATATTATAGGTTGTATTAAATTGCTACTTACAATTCCTCCTGATGCTACCATAACTATCATTATAAATGGTGTTACAGTTTGCATTATAGAGGTTAATACACTTATGGTTTTTCTATAATCTGATAATACATTGACATATATATTTGCTAATATCGTTACTATTAATATAAAACATACTAAATATACTACCTTACCTACTCCGACTATCTTTGTTAATTTCCAAGCTACTAAATATTCCCATTATAACAATAATTATTAAAATACTTATACCATCTTTTACTGCGGTTATTGTTTCCCCTGCAAATATATCAACTATTTTTTGTACTGACTTAGAATAATCTGTATTTTTTCCCATTATTAGGTTTTTAGATATATCTTCTAAATTTAGTTCAGAACCTAATTCTGATTCATCAGTATACTCTCTTAAACTATCTATCATATCAGATAAATTTAACTTGTCTGATGTTTCCTCTATTACAATATCAGCTCCAAATATATTACTAGAAGCTATAATTATAAATAGTAGAAAGACAATTTTTTTTATTATTTTTTTCATCCTCTGTTTCCTTTATATTAATTTATTAATAACCTCTATAATACCTGTTAATATAGGAATAGTCATTGCTGTAATTGTTATTTTACCTGCCATTTCAACTTTAGAACCAAGAGCTGTTTCTCCAGAATCAACACAAACATCTTTTGTAAGCTCAATAATATATGCTATACCTACAACTTTTAATATTATTTCTAGATATTTAGCATTTACTCCTATCTTTGATGTAAGATTGTATAGAAGATCTATAACATCATTCAATTTTAATATTGCAAAAGCTGCTAAAAGAACAGCAGCTAATATACTAATCGTTATTCCTATTTCTTTTTTCTCCTGCTTTATTAAAACTATTATTACTACTGCCATAAGAGCAAAAGCTGACATTTTTAATATTTCCATAGATTTCTCCTACAATTTAAAAATAGTTCTAACTGTATTAAATAATCCGCTTATCTCTTGAATTACAATAGCAAGTACAATAACAAGACCAGTTATAGTAGTCATCATAGCTTGATCTTCTCTTCCTGCCTTTGTAAGTACCTGGTTAAGTACTGCTACTAATATTCCTATTCCTGCTATTTTAAATAATAAATCTATATCCATAAGTTTCTCCTTTCGCACTATTTATATAAAAACGATTGCTATCATAAGTCCAATTGCTGTTCCAAGTGTTCTATATAATTTAAAATTCTTTACCTTTTCTACACTTGCTTCATTTAATTGATTAGATAAACTTACTACTGTATTATTAATAATATTAACCTCTGAATCTAAATCTGCTTTACCCAAATTAGATAAACCTTGATAAATTATTTCTTTATCATAAGAATTAAGTTCATATATTCCATTTATTTCTTCATTTATCTTTTTATTTATATTTTCTATATTTCCCTCAGACATCATATAAACTGATATTGAACCTAATACATCTTTTACATCTGTATTTAATGTATGCCTAACTTTTTCTAATGCATCAGGAAGAGATGTAAGCATATATTTAATATCATTTTCTACAGACTTAAATGTAGTTATAAAATCAGTTATCATCCTTTCTCTTATTTCGTATTTTTTAGACTTTTTAATTCCAAGAAGTGTACATATTATTACTATACCTATGCATATTCCAAACTTAACAACAAACATTAAAATCACCTTTTCCTTTCAAAACTTTATCTATTGTACCTATACCATTTCTATTTGATAAAAACACTATAATATCAAAATATCCATCATCAATTATTCTCATCATTTCTTTATTTTTTTTTAAATCACATATGTCTTTTCCGTGCATTGTAAGAAGGAGACTAACACCTGTAAGTGTAGCATTTTTTATTGCTTCTACATCTTCAACACTTCCTATCTCATCTGTTGCAATAACCTCAGGTCCCATGCTTCTTGTAACTAAAGTTATTCCAATATGTTTGGGGCAAAAAGACATAACATCTGTTCTACTTCCTACATCAAGCATCGGTTTTCCATTATACATTGATGCTATCTCGCCTCTTTCATCTACTAAGGCTACATTTCTACCAATATTACTTATTTGTCTTATTAAATCTCTTAACATTGTAGTTTTTCCACAACCGAGGAGGAGATACAATTAATGTATTTCTAATATTTTTTCCACTTACTATAGATGTTATTAATTTATTTGCAGCTCCTTTTATTTCTCTTGCAATTCTTACATTCATCGAAGATATATTTTTTATGTTTTTTATATTTTTCCCCTCTAATACTACTTCACCTGTAACACCAACTCTATGACCACCTTTTATGGTTAAAAATCCATTATTTATATCATTTTGTATTGAATATATAGAATTTTTAGATATGCTAAGTAAAATATTTAATATATCTTCTTTTGAAACAATATAATCTGTTATTATCTCTCTTGTACTAAATCTAAGTATTAGATTTTTTCCTGTTCTTAATCGTATTTCATTTATTCCTTGAGTATCTATATATCTTTTTATAGCTATAGCCATAGGTTGTGGCATATATTTTAATATTTCTTCCATATCCTGTCCCTCTTTATAGCTAAATATTAACATAGCCTTTATATATTATTTTGTAAAAATATATACTTAAACTCTAAATAAAATGTCTAAAAAAAATGAGTAAAGTCATATAAATAATATATAACTTTACTCATATAATTATTATTTTCTTAACATTATAAATACCACAAAAAAGCATCTTCAAATGCTAAATATTCTTATCTAACATTTAAAGGTGCATTTTATATCTAAATATTTTATTTATATAATATTATTTTTTAATTGATTTAACTAAAGCAAATATTCCTATAATCCAAAATATTGACGAAAATATAAGTAACTGTACATTTCCATTTTTTATAGCTGAATAATCAAAGAATATCAAGAATCCAAACCAGTATAACAAAAAGCCAAACAAATAAACTTTTCTTCCTATATTTCGTACTAATCTTTGATTGTTGTAAAATACTAGTGGAAGTAGTCCTCCAAGTAAAATACCAATACTTATTATTGTAAAAGGAATAAATATTATTCTAGTAACGTTATTTGAAGAGTTTATAAATCCCCATGTAAAGAAAAATGTAAATATACAGCCAAATATAAATTTAATAATTGCTTGAAATATAGATGTCGGTTCAAAATATCCTATTTCATATTGAATAGATTTTTTATTTTCTTTTATATTATTATCGTCATAACCCTCTGGAAATTTAAAATCAGTAACATAATAATAATTTTCGTATTCATATACTGTTACATCATTTGAAATACATCTTTCTGGATTTATTAGTAATGCTTGCGTAGTTATGACCCTCCCATTTTCAAGTTCTACATCAGCATAGTATCTAAGTTTGCTAGGAATTCCATTTGTGCGAGCAGCAATCTCTTTGTCTACATTTATTATTTTTCC
Organism: uncultured Clostridia bacterium; assembly: GCA_944388545.1. GTDB lineage: Bacteria > Bacillota > Clostridia > TANB77 > CAG-465 > CALXJE01. The sequence continues at coordinate 24,435 of CALXJE010000026.1, read as the reverse complement.
GTATGACTTTATTCCAAATTTTAAAGCCTTATTTCTTAATTTTTTTAACTTTATCCTTGGTTTTATATCTGCAGAATATGTAAACAGAAAGGTAAAAAAAGTCCAAAATATCGTAAACAACATACTTACTAAATATCCACTGCCTACCCAATTTTCTGGCTTAAACAATCTTAATGCTGTAAAGTATATCATTAATATAACACCAATTGCTGGCATTATATAATAAAAATAATTTATCTTTTTATCCTCATATATTTTGTTTTGTTTCATTATTCTCCTCCAGTGTAGTAACATTTTATATCATTTGTTGTATTACTACATTTAATTACCAAGAAATTATTTTTCTATTGATATTTTATAGTATCTCTTATTTACCTTTATATTAAAAATTATACTTTTATTACATTTTATCTGGACAACTTATTCCAAGCATTCCAAGACATTCTTTTATAATAAGACCTACACTATATACTAATGATAGCCTTGCATTCATTAATTTTTTATCTTGAGCTATTATATGATGAGCATTATAGTAAGTAGAAAATAAGCTTGCTATATCAATAACATATCTTGTAATAATAGAAGGTTCATATTGATCTGCTGCTGATTTTATTACTTCTTTTACTCTTGATATAGCTTTTATAATATCTATTTCTTCTTTTTCTTTAAGCAAACTAAAATCTATATCTTCTACTTTCATTTCCTCTATATTAAAATTAGCTTTTTTTAATATACTATTTGTTCTTACATACATATATTGAACATATGGACCTGTCTCTCCATCAAACTTTAACATATCATCTAAGTTAAATATTTCATCTTTTATTCTATTATTCTTTAAATCATTAAATATAATTGCTCCTACACCTATTTGTCTTGCAAGCTCTTGTATATTGTCTTTAGCATTACCTTTTTCTTCTAAAATACTTTTTGCTTTATCTATAGCTTCATTTAATATTTCTTCTAATGTTAAATTAGCGCCACCTCTAGTAGATATTTTTTTACCACCTTTTCCAAGCACCATTCCAAATGGTACATGTACCATATTTTCAGCATATTCTTCTCCGATAATATTTTTTGCTACTTCAAACATTTGTGAAAAGTGAAGTGACTGTTCATATGATGTTACATATATACTTTTAGCAAAGTTATATTCTCTTTTTCTATATAAAGCCGCCGCTAAATCTCTTGTTGTATATGTTGTAGAACCATTAGATTTTAATATCATACAAGGAATATCATATCCTTTTATAGGAACAACCATGGCTCCTTGGCTCTCAACAAGAAGATTTTTATCTCTTAGGATATTAACTACCTCGCTCATTTTATCATTATAGAAAGCCTCTCCATTATATGAATCAAATTCCACGTCTAATATTTTATATATTCTTTTATATTCTTCTAAACTTAATTCTCTAAATTTATTCCATAAAGTTATTACTTCTTTTTCGCCTTCTTCTAACTTTTTGAAGTTTTCTCTTGCTTTATCTTTTACAGATTCATCTTCTTTTGCAAGTTCACTTGTTCTCACATATATATCTACTAAACATTTAATAGGGTTTTCTTCCAAATTATATTCTTTTCCCCATCTTTTATATCCTTCTATAACAAGTCCAAACTGAGTTCCAAAATCCCCTAAATGATTTATACCAATAACATTATATCCAATATTTTTATATATTTTATACAATGCATTTCCAATTACTGTAGAACGTAAATGTCCTATATGAAACGGTTTAGCAATATTAGGTGATGAATAATCTATACATATGTTTTTCCCTTTTCCTTCATTTGATTTTAAATATTTTTCTTTATTTAATATAACATCTGTCATTATATTATTTATTACTTTTTCATTATTTACAAAAAAATTTAAATAACCTGATACCACATCTACTTTCGATATATTATCCCCAAAATCTATTTCTGATTTCATATCCTCTGCTATTTTTATTGGTGCCATTCTAAGTTCTTTTGAAAGTTTAAAACATGGATATGCAAAATCTCCCATACTACTATCTTTAGGCACTTCTATATTATCAAGTATTTCATTAACATTTTTATTTAATTTTTCCGCAATTTTACTTGCTATTTCTTTTTTTATATGTTGCACTTAATTTCCTCCATTTCTTGCATAATTATTAACTATTTTATATATTTCATCTAGGTTATCATCGTTTGCAACTATATTCTTTATTTCAGCTCCACATTTAAGGCACTTATATACTATTTGTTTTCCCTTTTTTGAATCAGTTATTACATTAATAGGTTTTAATACTCCTTTACAATCATTTGCTCTATCTCCAGGAAAAACATCTACATGTAAAGAATATAAACAATATTTGCAATGATCTCTTGATGTATATTTTAATTTTTCTACTTCTTTTTTACAATTTATACATATAAAACTATTATCATTTTTTATAAACATAAAAAGCTCCTAACAATATTTATATTGTACTATATATTACATAAGATTGCAAACATATGTTAGTAAAAATATACATAAAAAATTGGATAATATATTAAATACTAAAGGATATAAAATTACTGCTTACCCTGTAACAAAAAGTGGCTGGAATAACTTAACAAGTTACATTGCAAATGATGCTCCTTTAATAGCAAGTGAATTAAATCCAACTCCTGGTAAGAAAGGGCATGCATACACTGTACTTGGTAGCAGAGTCAATAACGGTAACAGAGAAATATATGTTCAAACCGGTATCAGTTTGCTTCCATACACTTGGGTATCTTGGTCTGTAATTTCAGAAGCGAAAGCTTTTGTAATCAACTAAATAGTTAACTATATAAATTAACTTTTCTCTCTCTTTTATCTAACTATAACCACCTATTTAAAATTAAATAGGTGGTTTATTTAATATTTTTATTTAACTATTTCCAGCCCTTCAATTGCCTTGGTTATATAATTTAAATCTAACTTATCATCAAGTTCAAATCTTTTTAAAGTTTTATTCTTATCTTCTACTCTAATAGCATATTCAGATATAACTGTACAAGAAAATACCAACTTATCTTTTTCATAAAAACTTAATCCGAATAATCCAGATGGAATAGAATCTATATTTTCATCTTTAGGAGTATACTTACCTTTCATATTATATATCATATCCGATATCGCTTTTACATCTTCTTCATCTACTATATCATAGGATAGAAATGAAGCTTTTGTATACCTAATTCTATCAACATTACTCAAATCAATATTCATTTTCAGGCTTCTTTCAGAATTAATTTTATACACAACTATAGAAATTATACATAAAGACACTACTATCAATATACTAATTATAGTAACTACTTTTTTAGTCTTAACTGTTTTGTTTTTATTTTTTTTATCCATCTTCGGTTCCTCCTTATTGATATAATATATCACAATATTTATCCTCTCTTCTTTTATAGACATTTTTTGCTATTTTTCTACATTTTTTACACAATTTAAATAATAAATATTTAATTACTAATTGCGATAATTATATAAATAATTCGAAACATATGAATTAATTTTTTTATGTTATAAAAATACAATCAAATTATATTTTCTTTCTAATTCATTTTAAAAATATAATTTGATTGTATTATACTAAAATTTTTATATTATTTCATTTTCTACAATATATCTTTTAAGGAATCCATCTTTTATTTCGCCAAGGCCAGAATATTTTGTTCCATTATATACTCTAACTAATTTATCTTGTTCATCAAATTTTAATTTAACTCCATTTAAGTATTTTGTATATTCATCTTTCTTTAAAGCTATTTTTTTTAAATCTTTATAATATTCTTCTATAGATACTATTTGCTTTTTCATATCTTCATAGTCCATTCTTAAAAAATCATATAAATTAACACTATCTTTTATATCAAAATTACCATTTTTTAATCTTGTTAATTCTAACATTGTTGCTCCACAACCTAGTTTTTTACCTATATCATTTACTAAACTTCGTATATATGTTCCTTTTGTACAATATACATCAAATAAAACTTCTCTTTTTCTTAAATCAACAGCTATATTATCAATGTTATATATCTCTATTTGTCTTGGTTTTAATTTTACTTCTTTTCCTTCTCGTGCATATTCATAAGCTCTCTTTCCATCTACTCTTATAGCACTATATAAAGGAGGTATTTGTTCTTGTTTTCCTATAAATCTTTTAATTCTCTCTCTAATATATATTTCATCATTTCGTATTACAGAAGCAAACACAATCCTACCTGTTATATCATATGTATTTGTTTCAACTCCAAGAAGCATTTTAACTCTATATACTTTTGTTTCTGCCATAAGTTCATCAGCAATCTTAGTTGCATCACCTATAACAATAGGAAGTACACCTGTTGCTATTGGATCTAGTGTACCAGTATGTCCTACTTTTGAACCTTCAAATATTTTTTTTATAACATCTACAACATCATAAGATGTTATACCTGCCGGTTTGTTTATATTTAATATTCCTGTTACTTTCAACTACAAGTTCACTCCTACTAATTCTATTATTTCATCTTTTACTTTATCTATTTCTCCATTTACAGTAAATCCTGCGGCTCTTGCGTGTCCTCCACCATTAAAGCTCATTGCAACTGTTGATACGTCCACAGAATTATTTGAACGCATACTTACTTTATAACTACCATCTTTTAATCCTCTAACATAAATAGCAACTTCTACTCCTTCAATAGCTCTTAAATAGTTTGTTATTCCTTCTGCCTCTTCCTCTTTTACTCCAAAAGAATCTATTATATCCCAATCAATCTTTACGTATTTTATCTTTCCATCTTTAAAACTTTCTATATTATCAATTGCATATGCTATTAACTTTAGTTTATTTTCTTTAATTGTATCATTAATCATTTTACAAATATATGCAAAATCAAACCCTGTTTCTAATAAATTTGCTATAATTCTATGTGTTCTAGGTGTTGTTCTTTGATAATTAAAACTACCTGTATCCGTAAGTATACCTAAATATATGTATTTAGCTATATTACTATCTATATGGATTCCTTGACTTTCTAGCATTTCATATATAATTTGGCATGTAGCTGGAGACTGATTATCTAAAACACTAACATCTGCCTCCATACCCGTCTTTACATGATGGTCTATAACTATTTTGTGTTTAGCCTTTATAAAATCTTCTTCTGGCATTGCTAATCTTTCTTTATTTGAAGCATCTAATGTTATAATAAGGTCATATTCGGACTTATCACCATAATCCCTAGCTTCTTTTATTTCCTCTAGAAAGTTAAATCTATCTGCATATCGTGGTATTATTATTTGTACATCTTTTCCCATATTTTTTAGTGTTAAATACATTGCCATACTACTTCCTATAGCATCTCCATCAGGATTAACATGAGTTACAATATATATAGTGTTACTTTCTTTAATCAAATCCATTGCTTTTTTGTAATTATCATTCATTTAAATCCCTCACCACCTAACAATTATTAATCTTCTAACTTTTCCTCATGAGATATATTAAGTTTTTTAATCACATCATTCATATAACTTCCATATTCCATAGAATCATCTTCTTCAAAAATTAATTCTGGTATATTTCTTGCTTTTAATACTAAACTCAATTCTCTTTTAATAAATCCTTTTGATTTTCTTATTTCTTCTATAACTTTATTTTTACTTCTAGCATTAAATATACTCAAATACACTTTTGCATATTTTAAATCTTTTGTTACTTTTACTGAAGTTACTGTTATTATCCCAGTCACATTAGGATTTTTTACTTTTTCAGATATTATATTACTTAAATAATATTTTATATCCTCTTCTAATCTATCTATTTTATGCATACTATCTTTGCTCCTCTTGCATTTCATAACATTCTAATATGTCTAATTCCTTAATATCGTTATATTTTTCAATTTTAATACCGCATTCATATCCTTCTGCTACTTCCTTTACATCGTCTTTTTCTCTTTTTATAGATTCAATTTTTCCATCAAATACTACAACAGAATCTCTAACAACTCTAACTAAAGCATTCCTAACAAGTTTTCCAGATGTAATATACGAACCTGCTATTGTTCCAATATTTGATGCTTTAAATACTTTTCTTACTTCAGCAGTTCCAAGTAATACCTCTTTATACTTAGGTGCAAGCATACCTTTCATTGCTGTTTCAACATCGTTAATTGCATCATAAATAACATTATATAATCTTAAATCTACTTTTTCTTTATCTGCAAGTGATGCTGCTAGACTATCTGGTCTTACATTAAATCCAATTATTATTGCATTAGAAACTTTAGCAAGTGTAACATCTGATTCAGTAATTCCACCTGCTGCACTATGAATCACTTTAACTCTTACCTCATCATTGGATAGTTTTATTAATGAATCTTTTATAGCTTCTACAGAACCTTGAACATCAGCTTTTATTATAACATTAAGTTCTTTTATTTCTCCATCTTTAATCTGACTAAATAAATCATCAAGTGTAACTGTAGAACCTTTCTTGATTAAATCCATACGTGCTTTTGCTTTTCTTTTTTCCACTAATTTATGAGCAGTTTTCTCGTCCTTAACTTCATAGAATATATCACCTGTTTGTGGAACTGAAGGAAGACCAAGAATTTCAACAGGAGTAGATGGACCTGCTTTTTTTACCTTTTCTCCCTTATCGTTTGTCATGCTACGAACTTTACCTACGATATCTCCAACAACAATAGTATCCCCAACATTTAAAGTACCTCTTTGAACAAGTACAGAAGCAATTGAGCCTTTAGATTTATCAAGTCTTGCTTCTACAACTGTACCTTTAGACTGCTTATTAGGATTAGCTCTAAAATCTTTAATTTCCGCAACTAAAAGTATCATTTCAAGTAAGTTATCTATACCTTCTCCTGTATGTGCAGATACTGGAACAACAATAGTATCTCCACCCCATTCTTCTGGAATAAGTTCAGCTTCTAATAATTCTTGTTTAACTTTTTCAACATTAGCTGTAGGTTTATCTATTTTATTTATTGCAACAATTATAGAGACATCTGCTGCCTTAGCATGACTTATTGCTTCTCTTGTTTGTGGTTTAATTCCATCATCTGCTGCAACCACGATTACCACTATATCTGTAACTTGAGCTCCTCTTGCTCTCATCTCAGTAAATGCTTCATGTCCTGGAGTGTCTAAGAATGTAATTTCTTTGCCATTTACTCCTACTTTATATGCACCTATATGTTGAGTAATCCCACCTGCTTCACCACTTACTACATTAGCTTTTCTAATTCTATCAAGTAATGAAGTTTTACCATGGTCAACATGCCCCATTACCGTTACTATTGGTGGTCTAGTTACAGTGTTTTCAATATCATCTTCAGAGTCATCAAATAAAATATCTTCTTCTGTAACAACAACTTGTTTAGTAGCATTTATTCCCATCTCTGATGCTACTAAAAATGCAGTGTCAAAGTCAATTTCTTGATTTACAGTAGCCATTATTCCTAGTGAAAATAATCTTTTAATTATATCGGCCGCTTGAGTTTTTACAGCTTCTGCAAACTCTTTTACTGTCATTGTCTCTGGAAGAGTTACTTCAGTAAGAGGAATTATCTTTGTATGATTCATTTGAGTTTTTGCTTTTTTCTTCTTAGCGCCATATTTCCTATTAGATTCTCCTCTATCGTAAAATTCCATCATATTATCAGACGAAGAATCTACTTGCATACCTCTAAATTTACTAAATTCTAATCTAGTATCTGCTTCCCTCATCTGATTTTTATTTAATCTTTCTCTTTTTGATTCACTATTTCTCTCTACTATATTTTTCTTTTTATCCATTAATACATTACTACTATAATCTCTTGTTTCTCTTTCTATAGCAGGTGTCTGACTTGCCTCTTTAATGTATTGATTTACCTTATATGTAGTACTGTTATTTGTGTATTGTTTTCTTTGCCCATTATTGTTGTATGGTTTTCTTTGATTATTATTTGAAGAATTATGGTTATATTGTTTTCTTTCTTGGTTATTGTACGCTTTTTTATCATAACTATTTTGTTTTTTTTCATAATTATTATTTCTGCTATCTTTATTTTGTTTATCATTGCCTATATTTTTATTTTCGTTTGCATAAACTTCTTGTTTTAATTTTGTTTCTTCTTTTTTTGGTTGCTCTACTGGTTTACCATTTCTAGTTACAATTATATTATTTATTTTGTTTTGATGCCTATAATTATTTTTTGAATAATTTGATTTAACTACCCCAAGACCTTCTTTACTATAACTTTGATTTTTTGGCTCAGTTTTATGAACTATACTTTTTCTTTCTATACTGTTTCCTGATTTAGTTGTAATATTTTCTATTTCATTACCCTTTTCATCCGTACTTATAACCTTAACTTTTCTTCTAATAATATGAGGATTATTATCTTTTGGGTCTTTAGACACAGATTTTTCTGCAGCTTGAGGAACATTACTATTCTTCTTACTACTTTTTATAATCTTATTTGCTACATCATCATCTACTGCAGATAGATGGCTTTTAACTTCTATTCCCATAGTTTTTAATTTTTCAATTACCTCATTTGTTCCTACTCCAATAGCTTTTGCTATTTCATGCACTTTCATTTTTCCCAATTTACATATCCTCCATTTCAACTAATAATCTTTTTAGGCTATCTGCCTTTATACCATTTTTAATTACCTTATTTATATTTTTCATTTTAAGAAGTTTTTTTATACATTCTTTGTTATTGCAAATATATAATCCTCTTGCATTTTCTTTTTTACTAACATCAAATTTTGCCTCTCCATTATCTGAGGTTATTCTAATAAGATCATATTTATTTGCTTTCTTCCTACATGCTATACATGTTCTTATACATTTCATCTAAGTTTTACCTCCTAAAATGAAATATTTTATTCTACTATCTGATTTTCTATATCTGATCTTTTCTTAATATCTATCTTCCATCCTGTTAATATTGCTGCAAGTTTAACATTTTGCCCCCTTGCACCTATCGCTAATGCAAATTTGTCATCAGGAACTACTATAGTTGCAATATTTTCATCTTCATTAATATCTATTGCAAGTATTTCTGCTGGTGATAGAGCATTAACTATAAAACTTGGCAAATCATCTGTATATGGTATTATATCTATTTTTTCTCCATTTAGTTCTTTTGAAACTGAATCTTTTCTAACACCTTTTTTACCAATACATGCTCCAACAGGATCTATATTTTCATCGTCTGATGAAACAGCTATTTTAGTTCTATAACCTGCTTCTCTTGCTACTGCTTTGATTTCAACTAATCCTTCTTCTATTTCTGGAACTTCTAGTTCAAATAACTTTTTTACAAAATCCGGTGATTTTCTAGAAAGTATTATTTGTGGTCCAAATTTTCCAGAATCTTCTACGCTTAGTACATATGCTTTTATTCTTTGGTGTGACTCGTAGATTTCTGATGGCACTAGTTCTCTTGAAGGTATCATAGCTTCAACTCTACCTAAGTCTACTATCATACCCATTTTATCTGTTCTTTGTACTACACCTACTACTATTTCACCTTGTTTATCACTATATTGAGTTAATACTAAGTTTTTTTCTGCCTCTCTTACTCTTTGAATTATTATTTGTTTTCCTGCAGATGCGGCAATTCTTCCAAAGTTTTTAGGAGTAACTTCTATATTTACTGTACTACCTATTTTTGCTCTTTTAGTTATTTCTTTTGCATCTTCTAAAGATATTTCTGTATCATTATCTTCTACATTTTCTACAACAGTTTTAACAGCATACACTTTTATATTTCCTGTAATTTCATCAATATCGATATTTACTTCTTCTTTTGTTTCATAATTTTTTTTATATGCTGCTTCTAAAGCAAGTTTTAATGATTCAATCATATACTCCTTTGTTATACCTTTTTCAGTCTGTAATTCATCTAATGCTTGTAATAATTCTTTAGCATTAACTTTTTCACTTTTCATTTTTTAATCCCTCCAAAATATATTTAACTTTCAAAATTATATACAGTGTTTGCATGCGCAATATTACTTGAATCTATTTTAATAGTATTATTGTCTTTTTCAATTACGATATCATTATCATTAACCTCTACAAGTTTACCTACAAGTTCTTTTTCGTCATCAATTTTTTTAAATAGTTTAACTCTAATTTCATACCCTATATATTTTTCATATAGTTTATGATTTTTTAACTGTCTCTCAAGTCCAGCTGATGATACTTCAAGTACATATCCGCCACTTACATTAACGAATTTATCTACTATTTCTTCTACACTTCTACTTAAAGCTTCACAATCATCTACTGAAACTTTATCATTTGGCTTATCTATGACTATTCTATAAATATTGTTTTCTCCTTCTTTTACAAGTTCAGTATATTCTAGTTCTAATCCTAAATCTACAATATTTTGTTTAATAGCATTTTCAACTTTATCTGTTAGTTGGGACATAACTTCCCTCCTTTTCTAATATATTATTTTCCTTACTATATATGTTTAAGTGAGAGGACTAATTGCCCTCTCACTTAAGCATAACCTAAATTGATATATAAATTATACTATTAAAATTTATTAAATGCAAGTATTTTTTGCAAAATTATGTAATTTATTTTTTAGCTATTTTAACTTTTCCATCTATATAATCAACTATTACGCTATCTTTTACTTTTACTTTGTTATCTAACATTTCTTCTGCAAATTTATCTTCTATTTCTCTTTGAATTGCACGTCTTAAAGGTCTTGCACCATACACATCATCAAAACCAACTTTACTTATATGTTTTATTAATTCATCAGTAAATTTTACTTTTATTTCTTGTGCTTCTAATCTTTTAGCGAATTCATCAAGCATAAGCTTTGTAATTTTTTCTACACTAGGTTCATCTAATTTTCTAAATATTATAATTTCATCTAGCCTATTTAAGAATTCTGGTCTAAATATTTTTTTAAGTTCACTTTGAACTTCATTTTTCATTTCATCATAGTCTTTTTCTTTATCTGCTTTAGATACAAAGCCAATATGTTTTTTATCTGTTATATTTTTTATTCCGGCATTTGATGTCATTATTATAACGGTATTTTTAAAATTAACTACTCTTCCGTTAGAGTCTGTAAGTCTTCCATCTTCTAGTATTTGAAGAAGCATATTAAATACATCAGGATGAGCTTTCTCTATTTCATCAAAAAGAACTATGCTGTATGGTTTTCTTCTTACTTTTTCAGTAAGCTGACCGCCATCTTCATATCCTACATATCCTGGAGGTGAACCTATAAGTTTAGAAACACTGTGTGGTTCCATATATTCAGACATATCAAGTCTTATCATTGCATTTTCATCATTAAACAAAGCTTCTGATAATGCCTTAGTAAGTTCTGTTTTACCTACACCAGTTGGTCCAAGTAACATAAATGAACCTATTGGTCTTTTTGGATCTTTTAAACCTACTCTTCCTCTTTTTATAGCTCTAGCTAAAGATTCTACTGCTTCGTCTTGGCCTATAACTCTCTTTTTTAGAATTTTGTCTAAGTTTTTTAAATTTTCTCCTTCTGTTTCAGTAAGTTTTGTAACAGGAACTTTAATACTTCTTGCTATAATTTCACAAACATCTTCTTTTGTAACCAAAATTTTATCTGATTTACTTTCTTCTTCCCATTTTTTTCTTGCTTTTAAAAGTGCCTCTTTAGCTTTCTTTTCTTCATCTCTTACTTTTGCTGCTTTTTCAAAGTCTTGTGATATTACAGCTTCTTCTTTTTCTTTGTTTAATTTCTCTACTTTCTTAACAAGTTTATTAACACTTTCTGGCTCAGTTATATTTTTAAGTTTAACTTTAGATGATGCTTCATCTATTAAATCTATAGCTTTATCTGGAAGATATCTATCATTAATATATCTTACACTTAATTTTACTGCTGCACCTATTGCTTCATCTGTTATTTTTACTTTATGATGTGCTTCGTATTTATCTCTTAACCCTTTAAGTATTAAAATTGCATCTTCAGGACTTGGCTCAGATACAATAACACTTTGAAATCTTCTTTCAAGTGCAGCATCTTTTTCTATATATTTTCTGTATTCATTTAATGTTGTTGCTCCTATTATTTGAACTTCACCTCTTGAAAGAAGAGGTTTTAAAATATTAGCTGCATCCATGGCTCCTTCTGCAGATCCTGCTCCAATTATAGTATGTAATTCATCTATAAAAAGAACAATGTTTCCATTCTTTTTAATTTCAGCAAGACATTTTTTTAATCTTTCTTCAAAATCTCCTCTATATTTTGCACCTGCTATCATAGATGACATATCTAATGATACAACTCTTTTTCCTTTTAATACTTCAGGAACTTTTCCTTCTACGATACATGTTGCAAGGCCTTCTACAACCGCTGTTTTACCTACTCCAGGTTCTCCTATTAAGACTGGATTATTTTTAGTCCTTCTACTTAATATCTCTACAATTCTTTCAACTTCAGCTTCTCTTCCTATAACTGGATCTAATTTATTTTCTTTTGCTAAACTTGTTAAATCCTTTGAATATTGATTAAGTACAGGAGTATTAACATCTTTAGGTTCACTAGAAAATGCTGATATTGGACTATCATCACTTATGAGTTTAAGAAGTTCTGCAAATAATTTTTGTGGATCAACATTTGCTTCAATTAATATTCTAACTGCAACACTATCTATTTCTCTCATTAATGCTAAAAGTATATGTTCTGTACCAATATAATTATGATTCATTCTTTTAGATTCTCTTATACTGTTTTCAACTATTCTTTTAGCTCTTGGAGTAAGTTCAGGTTCATCAAATTCTTTAGTTGTCATTACTCCATCTATCTTTATTATCTCTTGTTCTATATAGTTTAATGTTACACCTTGATTTAATAATATTTTTGCGGCTAAGCCTTCTCCTTCTTTTACTAATCCGTATAGTATGTGCTCTGTTCCTATATAACTATAGTTATGTTCTACTGCAAAGTCTTTAGCATAATCTAAAGCTGCTGCTGCTCTTTCTGTAAATTCGTACATATTAATTCAACTCCTTCCTTATATATTTACTTCTCTCTATATCTCTTTGATCTTCTTCCATGTTTTTCTTTAATTCAATTTGAAGCATATTCGGATAAACGTTAACACTTATTTTTTGGATCAAATTAGCATCAACATCTTTTATTACTCCTTCACTAATACCCATTCTAACAGTAGATATATGTTTTTCTGCTTCTTTAGTATCAATTCTTCTTGCATATTTTAAAGTTCCTAAAGATCTCATTACTTTATCTTCAAAATATATTTTATCCTCCATTAATATACTTCTTGCTCTTTTTTCTTGTTTTATTATACTTTTCATAATTTTTTCTACATTTGTCATTATCTCTTCATCTGTCATACCCATAGTCTTTTGATTTGATATTTGATATATATGCCCTTCAGCAACCGTATTCTCTCCATAAAGTCCTCTTATTGCTATTCCAAATGTAGCTGCTTCTTGAAGAAGTTTAGATATATACCCAAGTTTAGTAAGTGCAGGTAAATGCAACATTATAGAAACTCTCATACCAGAGCCCGTATTGGTTGGGCAAGCTGTTAAATATCCAAATTTTTCATGAGTTGCATACTCTAGTTTTTTACCTATTTCCTCTTCTGCTTTTTTTGCTATATTATATGCTTTTTGTATATCGTCACCACTTGAAAATCCTTGTATTCTCAAATGATCTTCTTCATTTAGCATTATGCTTAAACTGCAGTCTTCATTTAATATAACTGCTCTTTTATCTTTATCTGTTGTAAACTCCTTAGATATAAGATGACGTTCAACTAAGCTATTTAATGTAGTATCATCTATATCACTTAGTTTTAAAAGTTTAGCTTTATCTTCTAATATACCATCAATATAATTAAATAAATTATCCGCATTTTGTTTATCCATTAAGTGTGGAAATTTAAAGTCTTTTATGTTTCTTGCAAACCTCACCCTTGAAGATATGGCTATACCATCTTTTCCTATGTTATAATACCACATTAAAATTCACCTCTTTCTTTTAAGTTCCTAATTTCATCTCTAAGTTTGGCTGCTTTTTCATACTCCTCATCTTTTATTGCATTGTCTAATTCCTGTCTTAACTCTTCTATTTTATTTTTAGGTTTTCTATTTTTTGTTTTGCCCTTTATATGCTGTGGTTTCCCATGTAGTTTATATAATATTGGTTCTAATTTAGCTTCAAATGTATCGTAGCACCTATCACATCCAAGAAGTCCTGTACTAGTATAATCAGAAAAACTATATCCACACTTAGGGCATATTGCTTCCTTTACCTTTCCTATGCCGACACTTACTGGTTCATCAAAAAATGACAAAAGCATATTATCCATAAAATTCATATTAAATATTCCTAGTTTATCACTACACTCTTTACACAAATTTATTTTTTTCTTATCTCCATTTACATTCTCCTCATATCTGACTGTTGCCTCTTTTTTTCCACAATTATTACATAACATAAAAACCACTCCTTTTTATATAACATTTAAAATAATATTTTTAAATATACTTGCTCTAGTAATATCTTTTTCTTCCTGACTTAGATTTTGCAATGATTTATCGGAAGTTGCAACCTTTATTATTTTAGCTGTATCTTTTTCAATAACATTGTAATCCAAAAGTGCATCTAAGTACACATTTACGACACGCTGTGACATTTTATTACCAATCTTGTCAAAAATATTATTAACTATATCATCTTCGTAAGCAGGTATTTTCTTAATACGAATATATCCTCCTCCACCTCTTCTTGTTTCAACATAAAATCCCATCTCTGGGGCAAATCTAGTTGATATAACATAATTAATTTGAGATGGTACACAAGAAAAAAGCTCTGCTAAATCACTACGTTTAACTTCTAAAATATCATTATCGCATTTGTTTACCTCTTCTTTAATATATTGCTCTATAACATCTACTAAATTCATTACCATCATCCTTTCTTTGTCCTTATTTTACCTTTTGACCTTTTCTGACTATAATTTTACACCTAGTTTTTTTATTTGTCAATAGAAATTTTAATTAATTTTAAAATTTTATAATTTGATTGTTTTTAATATTACACTCTAAAACATAATAAAAACTGTGCAATCCAATTTTCTTGAATTAACACAGTATATTATATATTAGCTTTTAGACATTATTTATACTAAATAAAGTGCTATACGAAAGCCAGTATCTGAAGAACAAGCCGCAACGTTGTAGTATATAAAACGACCTGAAACTGAAGTATTCGCGTCGCCCGCCCCATTAAAAGTACCACCACGAATAATACGATTAGAGCCAGACGTATAAGAATATGTTTCCATTGTCCTTTCGTCAACATTTCCTGCTAAATCATATATATTCTTTGCTTTCCAATTTTCATGAGATCCTGTTTTAGCTGGACTATTTGGACTTACTGATGTTCTATCTAGATTGTTTTTATAATTTCCCCATGATGTACTATCTGTTACATTATGCTCACTACCGGCTATAAATCTTAATATTGCATCCCATTGCACTCCGTATGTTAATGTTGATTTTACTGAAGTGCTATCTTTATATAAATTTCTTGATAACTCTACTGCTCCTTTCCCTTGATTTATTTTTGTTGAAACAGTTATGACATCTCCTACTGCACTTGTCATACTTGGCCCCCAACCCACATTATTATATACAAATGCACCTTTTACACTTGCTAATAGATTTGTTGTTCCCATTCCTATAGTAGTCGAATATATTCTTTCTGTTTCACTTCCTGCTTCATATCTTCCTATATAAAAACCTCCGTATTTTTCTACACTTGCCCTCATTGCTTTATATTCTGCATATTCTCCTGTTTTATCATTTGATTCTGACAAACCGGAATATAGTTCTGTATAATTTGATGGTACTGTTCCTGTTGGTGCATTATTTGACCACTCTGTCCTTGTAAACTCTGATATATCTACTGGCACCCATACAAATTGGTTTCTTGTTGTCTTTGCATCTGCATCTTCTGATACTTTCTCAGTTCCTTCATATATTACTAAGCCTCCTGCTACTTTGTTTTCCCCTTCTATATCTGATGCTATAAACCTTTCTGGCACTGTTGGTTTTGTATATACCTTTATATTTCCATCATCTTTTATCTCTACTAAACCTAATTCTTCATCACTAAATCCTTGATCTTTTAACTTTTCTTTTACATATTCATCTGCACTTTTTGTCTCCCCGTCCATCTGCCTTGCTAATGTCCATTCTGAGTATGCTACATTTGCTGCTTCTTTTAGTGTTGCTTTATCACTCTTATCTGTTGCCTCTGTTGCCCTTCCTATTATTCCACTATTGTTTAATGCTAGTATTATTGCTCCTGCTAATATTATCATGATTATTATTGTTATTACCAGTACTATTAATGATATCCCTTTCTTTTGTTTTTTCTCTCTTTTCATTTTCATGTTCCTCTCTTTCTTTTTACTCATTTTTATATATACATATATTATTTCATATATTAAAATTTTTTGCAATCATTTTTTATTGTTTTTTATTTTATCTATTAATATTTTTTCTAGTATATATTATGTATTATTAAAAGTCATTTTATCATTTTTATACTTATTAGAAGCAAAAAAGTCAGCCATACTTTTTTTATTTGGTATAACTAACTTTCTATATATTTCTAAATTATTTTAAACATAAAAATCTATATCTAGATTATTTTTAAATTTTACCTATATATTCATATGTTTATCCCTCATATTTTCGAACTTTTAATTAGATTTATTTTCTTATTTTATTTAAATTGTTAGTACATCATTTTAACGCTAAGCTTTTAGCAAGTTCTACTAAATTTTCCATAAGTGTATAAACAGTAGTAAGTCCAACTCCTCCTGGAACTGGAGTTACATATTTTGCTCTTTTTACAACATTTTCAGTATCTACATCTCCTATAAGTTTACCGTCTAATCTATTTATACCTACATCAATTACAATACTACCTTCTTTTACCATATCTTCTGTTATTAAATGAGCAACTCCAGTAGCTACTACTAATATATCTGCTTTACTTGTATGATCTTTTAAGTTTTTTGTTTTGGAATGGCAAGTAGTTACTGTTGCACCTTTATTTAAAAATAACGCTGACATAGGTCTTCCAACTATCAAACTTCTACCTACTACTACTGCTTCTTTACCTTCAATATTTGGCTGTACTTCATTTAATATTGTCATTATTCCTTTTGGAGTACAAGGCACTATGCTACCTGTTCCTTGCATAAGCTTTCCTATATTTACTGGGTGAAATCCATCTACGTCTTTTTTAGGAGAAATTGTTTCTAGTATTTTTTTACTATCTAAATGTTTAAAAAGTGGCAGTTGCACTAAAATACCATGAACTAAAATATCGTTATTTAATTTTTCAAGTAAGTCTTCTATCTCTTGCTCTTTTACTGTTTCATCAAAAATATACTCTTCCTCTAATATTCCTAGCTCTTTGCATAATTTCCTTTTTTTTGAAACATATACTCTTGATGCATCTTCATTATTTGCTAATATTACAACCAATTTAGGAATTATTCCTTTACTTTTTAATTCTTCTATTTCTAATTTTAAATTTTCTTTCTTTCTAGAAACTATTTCTTTTACGTTTATTATTTCTCCCATTAAATTCACCTACTTAAAATTATCTTATCCAAATTGTTATTATTATAACTAGAGCAAGCAATACTCTATATACTGCAAATACTCCAAATCCAATTTTTTCTACTATTTTCATTAGCGCTTTTATTGATATTAAGCCAACTATAAAAGAAACTAAAACTCCCACTACGAATTCTACATTTATCATATCTAATGTTAAGTCTTTTATTGCAAGAAGTGCTGCTCCAAACATTACAGGTGCTCCAAGTAAAAATGAAAATTTAGCAGCTGATTTTCTATCTATTTTCATAGCTCTTGCAGCTGTCATAGTAGTTCCAGATCTTGAAAAACCAGGTATCATAGCAAGCATTTGGCCAATTCCTACTCCGATTGATTGTTTTAATGTAATTTCCTTAATATCTGTTTCACTTTTCGAGCGTTTATCAACTATATACATTATTATTCCCATAACGGCCATAGCTATTGCTACAACTAGTGGAGTTCTAATATATTTTTCTATAATATCTTCAAATAATATTCCTACAACTCCTGCTGGAATACATGCAGCTATTATATACCACATTATTTTTCCTTCATGTTTTAAATTTTTAAAACTATATTTTCCATCTTTTCCTTTAAATCTAAAGCCTTCTGTTATCATTTTCCAGAAATCTTTAAAGAAGAATATAAATATAGCCATAAACGTTCCAAAATGAAGTGCTATATCAAATACTAATTCTGCTCTTGCTGATTCTGCTCCAAAATTAAATAAATATCTAATTGCGATTAAATGTCCTGAACTAGAAATAGGAAAAAATTCCGTTATTCCTTGTACTATACCTAAAATTATAGTTTGAAAAATTGTCATATGTTATCCCCCTATTTTATATTTTGAATTATTTTATCTATTTTATCTTTAAAATATCTTGCTGCTGATTTAGGTGCAACTTTAGATGGAAGTGCAAGTGCAAGATTTGTTTTTATATTTTTACTTTCTGCATATGAAAAATCAACTCCACCTGGATTTGATGCAACATCTATTATGCATACTTCTTCTTTTACTTTGTCTAGTCTTTTTCTGTCTAATATCATATCTGGTACTGTATTAAATATATAATCAAAACAAGGTAAAAAACTATCAAGCTCACTTAAATCTACACTATTATACCCCATTGTATTAATAAGTGCAAGGTCTTTTTCTTTTCTTGCTTCACAATATATCTTAGCTCCAATACCATGTAGCATTTTAGATAAAACCTTTCCTATTCTTCCATAACCCAGAACAAGTACTTTTGAACCACACAAAGTAATATCTGACATTTCCATAGCAACTTCTATAGCTCCCTCTGCTGTAGGAATAGCATTTAATATAGCTATTTCCTCATATTCCATTAAATCATAATACTTTATATTATTTTTATCTAATTTTTCTTTTATACTATTAGGAATAGCACCTGCAAAAAGTATTTTATTTTTGCACATATTAATAATATCACTACATAAAACTTCTGTCCCTAAAATATATTCATTATCTTTAGTAAAAGGTGTTGGGGCAAGTACATAATTTGCATTTAAAATCTCATCAACAACCTTATCATCTTTCTTTAACATTTCCTTAATATTTAACGTTCTTTTATCGTTTCCTATAACAAAAAAACAACTCAAGTTAATCACCTCTTTTAATTTATATGATTAACTTAAGTTTTTTAAAACAATTAATTTTACTAATTTTATATATTATTTACACAAAGTCTTATATCTTTACATATATATTTTTTGCATGTTTCTAATGTATTTTACTGTCTAAGTATTCATTTGAAATTTTTAATATTTCTTCCATTTGTTTTGTTATCTTTTCACTACTAAAATTTTTGCAAATTCTTTTAGAAAACTGTTCTAAATATCTTTTTTCTTTTAAATATTCTAAAGAAAATTTAAAATTAAAATCATATATAAATGCAAAGAATGCTAATATTTGATCTGCGTTATTTTTAATATCAGCATAATTAACAGAATGTAAGTCAGTAAACTGATACATGATTTGCTCGCTTATTTTATCACAATCAAAATCTCCATACCAAAATACGCTTTCAAAATCATAGTTACATATTGTATAGTATATATCCAGCTTATCTGCATCTCTTACAATTCTTGCAAATAATAGTTCTTCTTCATTAAGTCCTTCTTCAATTTTATTTTTATTATGATTTAAAACAGCAACTTTAATTATATTTCTATATTTTTCTTCAACTTTAAAATTTTCAATCAAATTATCTTCAAATAATACTTTTACACTATACTCAGCATGATCAATAGAGTCTTTATCACTAAAAGTATTAAAATCTTCAACTTGTTTGAATCTACCAATATCATGAAAATATCCTATAGTTTCTGCTAATCTTATATATTCTTCATTTAAGTTTAAGTTTTTTGCAATCATTCTACTTATATCTGCAACTCTTTTTATATGCTCAATCTTTAATTTTATTTTATCATCATTTATATTAAACCTTTTTACATATTTATCAAATTCACTTTCTATGTTTTTTATATCTATCATTTTATGCCTCACTATTCTAATAACTTTTGTTATTTTTCATATCCATACTTTTTATAAAATGCATCTCTAAATTCTAATAGTCTATCTTGTTTTATTGCTTCTCTTATATCTTCCATAAGCTTTGTTAAAAACCTTAAATTATGTATTGTCATTAATCTTGCGCCAAGTATCTCCCCACATTTTATAAGGTGTCTTAAATATGCTTTTGTATAATTTCTACAAGTATAACAATCACATTCCTCATCTAGTTTAGTAAAATCAAGCTCATATTTTTTATTTTTAATTATAACTCTACCGTGTGATGTCATAGCTGTGCCATTTCTTGCCATTCTAGTTGGAAGCACACAGTCACACATATCTATTCCACGTAGTGCAGCTTCTATAAGATAATCTGGACTTCCAACACCCATTAAATACCTTGCTTTATCTTCCGGTAGATGAGGAGTAGTTGCTGCTAAAACATCTAACATTAAATCTTTAGGCTCTCCTACAGACAGCCCTCCTACTGCATATCCATCAAATCCAATATCAATTAAATCTTTGGCACTCTGCTCTCTTAAATCTTTATACATACCGCCTTGGACTATTCCAAATAATGCTTGAGTATCTCTATTTGTATGCGCATCTCTGCATCTTTTAGCCCATCTTGTAGTAAGTTTCACAGAATTTTCCACATATTTTCTTTCTGCAGGATAAGGAGCACATTCGTCAAAACACATCATTATATCACTACCTAGTGTTTGCTGAATATCTATAGCCTTTTCTGGTGACAAAAAATGTTTCTCTCCATTTAAATGTGATCTAAATTCAACTCCTTCTTCTGTTATCTTTCTAAGCGAGTTTAAACTAAATACTTGAAATCCACCGCTATCAGTAAGTATATTATGATTCCAGTTCATAAATTTATGAAGTCCTCCTGCTTTTTTTATAACTTCCATGCCAGGTCTTAGATATAAATGATAGGTATTCCCTAGTATTATACTTGCCTTTACTTTTTCCTCTAACTCTTCTACAGTCATGGCCTTTACAGTTCCAAGTGTACCTACTGGCATAAAAACAGGTGTCTCAAACTCTCCGTGAGGCAAGGTGATTTTACCATACCTTGCTCCTGAATTTTTATCTACATGTAATAATTCATATTTTATTGCACTCATATCTATTCCTTTCTACATAATTAAAATGGTTTTTTTCGTTTATTCCAAAGTGTTGGCACTTCATTATCATCTTGTTCTTGTTGTTTCTTTTCGTCTTTTTCTTTATCAGCTTCTTCTGCTGTCTCTCTTAAATTGTCTAAATACTCTTCTGCTTGTTCTGGAGTTTCGGGGTCTTTAATAGCAGCATTTCTCAGTTCTTCCATCATTCCATCTGATAGACTGTTTGGATCTATGCTATCATGTAATTCTTGCATATCTTCTGTATCCTCTTGTCTTTCAAGTTCAGGCGCTTTCAAATCACCATAACTATTCTTACCTTTTGACATATTTTTATCTAAACTTTTTTGCTGATTTTCTTGAGACATTTTTTGAGCTTCCAAAGTTTGTATTTCACTAATAATTGTAAGCGCCTCTTTTTTACCTTCTGGAGACTCAATATTTATTTTCTTTAAATGCTCTCTTAATATATCTAATCTTTTTTCTTTTTCATTTATATCATTTTTTAAAGTTTCTGACATATCATTTTTTACATCACCAGCTATACCTTGTTGCTTCTTCTCACTAACTTCAATTTCCTGCTGTTTTGCTCTATTTTCTTTAGACATACTATCTTGCCTATTTATATTTTTAGTTATTACATTTTTTTGGTATTCATCTCTTTCTTGTTTTCTATCTTGTTTTTCTTGTAAAAGTTCTGGGTTCAGTTTGTTTATCTTCCAAAGTGTTTCTAACTTGTCATTTTCTAAAGCTCTAATTTCATCGTTATATTCATCTACTGAAATATTTTTATCTTCTAAGCTCTTTTGAAGTGTTTGCATTTTATCAATAATTGCATCTAATTTTTTATCTAATTCTTTTAATTTTGTTAGTTCTTTCCCTCTTCTTATATTTAAAGTTTTTTGATACTTTAATTCTTCTTTCATATATTGATTTTCAATACTTGAAAGCTCTTCCATTCCATGTTCTTTTATATATGCTTGTCTTTCTAAGTCGACTTCTCTTTGAAGATAAATCATATTTACAAAATGTCTATCCATATTGACATCATCTTTTTTCATTTCTTCTCTATATTCTCTTATTTTCATTTCATGAAGTTTTCTTACTTTGCCCAAGTATTCATCTTTATTTATAGGTTTTTCTTCCTCATCTTTTTCTTTTACTTCTTCTTGTTTCTTTTCTTCCTCAGTCTTATCTTTATTTTCTTGCTCACCCTCTTTTGAGTCTTTATTCTCTCTTTCTTTTACTTCTTTTTTCTTATCCTTATCTAGCTCTTCTTTTCCATCTTTTTCATCTAAAGTATCTTTTTCTTCTCTATCATCAGATGTCTCAATTTTCTTATCTTCTTTAAGCGATTTAATTATATCTTGAATTTTAGATTTCATTCTTTTACTAAGACTTTCATATTCTCCTATAGGAGTCATGCTATTTTCTTTAAGCCATTCATCAATATCTATACTCTCTTCATCTCTTAGCATATCTTTTGCCTGACCTTCAGACATACTCATATTATTTAATCTTGCCCACTCTAACAATTCATCTGTTCCTATATCTTTATTTTCTTCCATATAATCCTCCTAATTTATATACATTGCATCTCCAAAGCTAAAAAATCTATATTTTTCTTTTACCGCTTCTTTATATGCATTCATTATATTATCTTTACCAGCAAGTGCTGATACTAGCATTATCAAAGTTGATTCTGGCAGGTGAAAATTAGTTATAAGGTGATCAACTATCTTAAATTTATATCCTGGATAAATAAATATATCAGTTTCTCTTTTTTCTGCTCTTACCGTTCCATCATTATTAGAAGCTGATTCCAGTGTTCTACAAGATGTTGTTCCTACACAAATTATCTTATTTCCTCTTTTTTTAGTTTCATTTATTATTCTTGCCGTTTCTTCTGATATTTCATAATACTCGCTATGCATTTTATGTTCAGATATATTTTCTACTTTTACCGGTCTAAATGTACCTATACCTACATGAAGTGTTACATATACTACATTAACTCCTTTTTCTTCTATCTGTTTTAATAGTTCTTTTGTAAAGTGTAATCCTGCAGTAGGAGCTGCAGCAGATCCGCTAATTTTCGAATATACTGTTTGATATCTATCCTTATCTTCCAGTTTTTCAGTTATATATGGAGGAAGTGGCATAATACCTATCTCATCTAATATTTCATTAAATATACCATTATACTTAAACTCAATAACTCTTTCTCCCTCTTCCAAGATATCCACTACTTTTGCTTTTAGTCTATCTGAAAATACAATAAATGTACCAATTTTTAATTTTCTTCCTGGTTTAGCAAGCACTTCCCATTTATCATTGCCATAGTCTTTTACTAAAAGCACTTCAATGGTTTCATCAATATTTTCTCTATGTCCAAATATTCTTGCAGGAATAACTTTAGTATCGTTTAAAACTAAAGTATCACCCTTATTTAAATATTCTATTATATCGTGAAATCTTTTATGTTCTATTTTCCCTGAAGATTTATCTAAAACTAGAAGCCTAGACATGTCCCTTTGTTTAATTGGAACTTGTGCTATAAGCTCTTTTGGAAGTTCATAATTAAAATCGCTCGTTTTCATTGCTATCTCCTTGAAACTATTATAGATATATATTATTATATCATAACAAATCAAAATATAACATATATATTTAAAAGTTTTTGCATATATATAGTCAAACCAGCAGTTACAGAAAGTTAAAAGAATAAAACAATTCATTATCTATTATATATTCCATATATTTTTCATATTTGGGTAATATTAATAATATATTATTTGATTTAACATCTTTCTTACTTTGTATATTATTCATATATATTACCTACATTATCTTCTATTATATCAAATAGATTTATTTCATTTTTATCAAAAATAATATTACTAGAATTGTCTTCTCTTACTAAATTCTTTAGTTCTAACTTTAATCTAGCTATCCTTTTTTCACAACTTGCTATTTCTTTTACTACTTTAACTCTTCTATAACTACATTTTGAGCAATCTATTTTTCTAAAAGAACTATATATTTTTAATATTTCTTCTCTTTTTTGATTATACCT
>CALXJE010000025.1 GCA_944388545.1 uncultured Clostridia bacterium | reverse complement strand
ACAATAGAAGCAGGACTTGGAGCAAATCCTTTACCTATATCACAGTTTGATAAAATATATGCAGATAATTTAGGTATATTAGTCTATGGTAGTTTACCTATTTATGAAATTTCAAAATTTTAATCATAGAAAAAAGAGAAGCTAAATACTTCTCTTTTTTAATAATTTACATTAACCATATATTTTTTTAGTAATTATATATCCTGCTACTGCTAATACTACAGCTGATCCTCCCATTATAAGTAATACTGGTAATGATTCAACACCTGTATTTGGTTCATCGTCTAATTTATTATCATTGTTATCTGATGGTGTTATAGGAGTTCCCTTTTCAACTATTTGGAAAGATATAGAATGTGGTGTTTGTATTGTTCCATTACCTTCTGCATCTTGTGCTGCATTGGCTTTTACAACTATATTGTAATTTTTACCAACTTCTCCTTGTACATTTGATAATGTTACAGTTCTAGTATTTCCACTTCCTGTTACTTTCACGTTTGCTGTAAATCCATTAAATACTAAATAAGCTTCTGATAGATTAACTTTAGCTATTCCTCTATTATCTGCAAATGTAACAACATATGTTACTGTACCACCAGCATATATCTGTTTTGCACTTGGCTCACTTATAGATATTGATGGTCTTACTTTATCTTCGTCATTATTTTTAGAAGCTGAATTAAGTTCAAATGATATAGAGTTTGGAGTTGCTATAGTTGTATTTCCAGCTGCATCTTGTGCTGCTCCTGCTTTTATAGATATAGTTTTGTTACCAGCTGTACCTTGTATATTTGATAATGTTACAGTTCTAGTATTTCCACTTCCAGATATTCCAACATTTGCTGTAAATCCGTTTAAATTAATATACCCAGCAGATAAATTAATTTTTGTAACAGCTCTATTATCAGCAAAAGTAATTGTAAATTTAACTGTACCACCAACATTAACAGATTTTACACTTGGTGCACTTAATGATACTGATGGTCTTACTTTATCTTCGTTTGAAACTTGATTGTTATTATTGTTATTTGCATCATCATTATTATCTACAGGTTTTTCCACAAGTGTAAATGATACACTATTAGGTGTTGCTAAAGACATACCACTTTCATTTTCTGCAGCTCCTGTTTTTATAGATATGTTTTTTCTACCAGCTGTACCTTGTACATTTGATAATGTTACAGTTCTAGTATTTCCACTTCCAGATATTCCAACATTTGCTGTAAATCCATTCAAATTAACATATGATGCTGACAAATTTATATCGTCTGCATTTGAAAATGTTACTTTATATGAAACTGAAGTTCCTTCTTCTACAGAAGTCTTGCTAGGTGCACTCACTGATACTGAAGGTCTAACACCAGCTGCAATAGTTCCTAATGGTAAGTTTGATACTACAACTGCCATTAAAAGAAATATTGTTAATGTTTTAATAACTAATTTTTTCATTTTTTTACCTCCACTTTTACTACAATATATTCTTATTATAGCACATTTTAAAGATTATGTCAACTTTATTACAAAAATATTATTAATTTATTGCAAAACAGAGGAGAGCATATCTCTCCTCTATTAAATATTATTTTCTTTCTCTTGCTACTATTACAATTCTTCCATTTTTCTGACTATATTCACATGTTGTAAGTGTTATCAACTGGTCTCCGTATTCAGCATTTACTCCTGTATTATATAACGATAATCTTTTTACATTACTAATATAGTCGTTATATTCTGCTTCATTAGAAGCGTTTATAAAGTTATAATATTTAAATACATTATCATTTTTATTATATACTTTAGATATAAATACAGATACAATTTCATATTTAGCATCTTTATTAATTGTAGTAAATTCTATAATTTTATGATCATTATAGAAACTTTGCTTTTTATAATCTAATAGTTCATTAAACATTACACCTGTTGTAATATTATGCCCATATATTATAAAGTTAGAACTTGGCTTATTTACATCTGCATCTTTATGAAGATATATAGAACCTAATTTAGATTTTTTACCATTATAACTATATGTTAAGTAATGCTGGTTATCTGTCCATTGCATAACTGGATAATCAATATTAGTTCCTTCGATTCTTATCCAACCTACAAGATTAGGATATTGCTCTTTTAACTCAGCAACTTTAAGTTGCATGTCTGTTTTCCCTTTAGCTTCAGATTCAGGAATATCAGATATATCCACTTCATCTATAATATTAGAAATAGCTTTACTTTCTCTAGCATTAAGTATACTTGGTTTTATAAAACAAAACCAATATATAATAGCAAGAATAACTAAAGATAATATTATAAATCCTGTAACGAAAACCTTTTTACTTATTCTTTTTATTTTACCTTTCCTTATTTCTTTATCTGGTTTTATCAATTCATAAACATCATAGCTTGGCATAATTATTTTCTCCCTTAGTACATATATATACCTTACTCCATTTTTTGTAAATAGTCAATAATATTTTCAATTATTTTTATATAAAAAATGTAATTAAAATATCGCAAAAAATATGCAAGTAACCTTGCATATTTCATATACTTATTTATACTATAATTTAACTACAGTATTAACTCTTATTCCTGGGCCCATTGTTGTAGAAACAGAAATAGATTTAATATATTGACCTTTAGCTGCGGCTGGTTTAGCTTTTATTATTGCTTCTAATAAAGTCATAAGATTTTCTTTTATTTTCTGCTCTCCAAAAGACACCTTACCAATTGAAGCATGTATTATATTGCTTTTATCTAATCTATATTCAACTTTACCTGCTTTAATATCTTTAACTGCTTTTGCAGTATCTACAGTTACAGTACCAGCTTTTGGATTTGGCATAAGTCCTTTAGGGCCTAATATCTTAGCTGCTCTTCCAAGTACAGGCATCATATCTGGAGTTGCAACAATAGCATCGAAATCTAACCATCCTTCAGATATTATTTTAGATATCATATCTTCTTCTCCTACATAGTCTGCTCCTGCTTCTTCTGCTGCTACAGCTTTATCTCCTTTTGCTAAAACTAATACTTTCTTTGTTTTACCTGTTCCGTTTGGAAGTACTACTGTACCTCTAACTTGTTGATCAGCTTGTTTTGAATCAACACCTAATTTAACATGTAATTCAACACTTTCATCAAATTTAGCTTTAGGAAGTTTATTTATTAATTCTAATGCTTCATCTATTTCATAAACTTTTGATTTTTCAACTAGTTTAGAAGCTTCATTATATTTTTTACTTCTTTTCATTTACTTTCTTCCCTCCTTTGGTTCTATCGAGTCTTTGCTCTCCCATTATTAGTCAGTTACTACGATCCCCATTGATCTAGCAGTTCCTTTAACCATTGATACTGCTGATTCTAAAGATGCGGCATTTAAATCTGCCATTTTTAATTTTGCTATTTCCTCCACTTGTGCAGTTGTTACTTTTCCTACTTTTTCTTTATGAGGTTTTCCTGAAGCTTTTTGTATATTTGCTGCTTTTTTTAGTAATACTGCTGCTGGTGGTGTTTTCATTATAAAATCAAATGATTTATCTTGATAAACTGTTAAGACTACTGGAAATATTGTTCCTGCATCTTTTGCAGTTTTCTCATTAAATTCTTTACAGAATTGCATTATATTTATTCCAGAAGGTCCTAGTGCTGGTCCAACTGGTGGAGCTGGATTAGCTTTACCTGCTTCAATTTGCAATTTTATAACGTGTGTTACTTTCTTATCTGCCATCTTTTTCACCTCCTTAAAAACTAAGTACTATATCAATTAAGCTATATTTTTTGCACTTGTGCAAAATCTAACTCAACAGTTGTCTCTCTTCCAAACATATTTACCCTAACGGTAACTCTTTGTTTCTCCTTATCTATTTTTTCTATAATACCAGGATAATTATAAAATGGTTCTGTTATTATTGTTATAGAATCTCCTTCTTCATAGTCAACATTAACAACCCCAGCAATTCCAAGGCTCTTAAGTTCATCGTCTGTCAAAGGTAATGGTTTTTCTCCCATTCCAACAAAATTGAAAACGCCTTTTATTCCCTTTATAATATACCAAGTTTCATCTGTCATAATCATTTTAACTAATACATAACCCGGAAATACTTTTTTTATAGATGTTTTTTGTTTACCGTCTTTTATTTCTATTTCCTCTTCCATTGGTATTATAATTTCTTCTATCTTATCTTCTAATCCCCTGTTTTCAATTAATTTCTCTAAGGTTGATTTTACTTTATTCTCATAGCCAGAATATGTATATATAACATACCATTCCATTGAATTCTCTGATTTTTCTTCTGACATATAATCAGCTCCCTTTTATCCAATATAACTTGATATCAAGTTCCATAATTTTATATCACCATATTCTAAAACTAAGTCTATTCCTAGTACTACAAGTGATACTACAATTACAAGCACTACAACCAATAAAGTATTATTTATAACTTGTCTTGTTGTTGGCCATACTACTTTTTTTAACTCTGACCTCATGTCCTTAAAAAATCCTTTTGCCATATTTATCACTTCCTATTCTACTTAGTTTCTTTATGTACTGTATGTTTTCTGCAGAATTTACAATATTTATTTAATTCAATTCTTTCAGAATTTGTCTTTTTATTTTTACTTGTTTCATAATTTCTTTGTTTACACTCTGTACATGCTAATGTAATATTTTCTCTCATGATTTACACCTCCGCTTTAAGCTAATTCTTTCCTACATAATAATTGCCTATATATTCTAACACAACAAGTTAAATATGTCAACGAAAATAAACTAACTTATGTAAATTCTCTTCTATTATCAATATATCTATGTTTATACATTATTCTTACATATATTCTTTGACATGATATATTTGCATCAAGCATATTTAAATACATAAGTTTTTCTTTTACATTATATAATTTACTAATCATTAATATACATTTTATACTTTCATACATTGATATCTTTATTTCATTTCCTA
>CALXJE010000024.1 GCA_944388545.1 uncultured Clostridia bacterium | reverse complement strand
GTGCTTATAGGAAATTACTAATTTAAGGTACTTAAATTTAGAATAGAATATAAAGCACTATGCGGAAAAGAGAAAATCTTTTCAGAGTAACTTAGGTATTTCTTTAAATACCAAAGATATTAAAAATATCGAGAAAAGGAGTGAAGAATAGTGCCAAGAAGAGGATTTATTGCAAAAAGAGATGTTTTACCAGATCCAATTTACAATAGCAAAGTTGTTACAAAATTAATTAACAATGTTATGTTAGATGGTAAAAAAACAGTTGCACAATCAATTGTATATGATGCTTTCAATATCATAAAGGAAAAAGAACAAAAAGATCCATTAGAAGTATTTGAAGCAGCTCTTGAAAATGTAATGCCAGTTCTAGAAGTAAAAGCTAGAAGAATTGGTGGAGCAACTTACCAAGTTCCTATTGAAATTAGACCAGAAAGAAGACAAACATTAGGACTAAGATGGTTAGTAATCTATGCAAGAAA
Organism: uncultured Clostridia bacterium; assembly: GCA_944388545.1. Taxonomy (GTDB): domain Bacteria; phylum Bacillota; class Clostridia; order TANB77; family CAG-465; genus CALXJE01. The sequence goes on along the minus strand of CALXJE010000024.1, from coordinate 29,423 downwards.
TAGACATGAAAAAACAATGTCTCAAAAATTAGCAGCTGAAATTATGGATGCAGTAGCTGGTAACGGTGGAGCATTCAAGAAGAAAGAAGATATGCATAGAATGGCTGAAGCTAATAAGGCTTTTGCACATTACAAGTTTTAGGAAAACCCGGCGGGGACATGCCGCGACCCAAGTGGCAATGACCTAGGGGACAGGCGTGTCATCGATAGAAAACAAATTTTAAATAGAGTAGGAGGATAAAAATGGCTGGAAGAGAGTTTCCTTTAGAGAAAACAAGAAATATAGGAATTATGGCTCATATTGATGCTGGTAAAACAACAACAACAGAGAGAATACTTTTCTATACAGGTAAAACTCATAAAATCGGCGAGGTTCATGAAGGTGAAGCTACCATGGACTGGATGGTACAAGAGCAAGAAAGAGGTATTACTATTACTTCTGCTGCTACAACATGTCAATGGTTAGGTCATAGAATCAATATCATTGATACTCCAGGACACGTTGACTTTACTGTTGAAGTTCAAAGATCTTTAAGAGTTCTTGATGGAGCTGTTACAGTACTTGCAGCAAAAGGTGGCGTTCAACCACAAACAGAAACTGTATGGAGACAAGCTGATAAATACCAAGTTCCTAGAATGGTATATGTAAATAAGATGGACATTACAGGAGCAGATTTTATGCTATGTGTTCATCAATTAAAAGATAGATTAAATGCTAATGCTGTTCCAATTCAATTACCAATTGGTGCAGAAGACAATTTCCAAGGAATTGTAGATTTAATCAAAATGAGAGCTTTTATTCATAAAGACGATTTAGGTAAAGAAATCGAAGAAGGTGAAATTCCAGAAGATTTAAAAGCACAAGCAGTAGAATTTAGAGACAAAATGGTAGAAGCTGCTGCAGAGCAAGATGATGAGTTAATGATGAAGTATTTAGAAGAAGGTACTTTATCAGAAGACGAAATCAAAAAAGGACTAAGAATAGGAACTATCAATAACAAAATCGTTCCTGTAGTATGTGGTTCTTCTTACAAGAACAAAGGTGTTCAAGAATTATTAAATGCCGTTGTTGACTATATGCCATCTCCATTAGATATACCTCATATCAAAGGTGTAACATTAGATGGAGAAGAGACAGAAAGAAAAACATCTGACACAGAACCATTTGCTGCATTAGCATTCAAAATTGCAACAGACCCATTTGTTGGAAAATTATGCTTCTTCAGAGTTTATTCAGGAACACTAGAAGCTGGTTCTACAATATTAAATGCTAATAAAGGTAAAAAAGATAGAATGGGAAGAATTCTATTAATGCATTCAAACCATAGACAAGATATTGATAAAGTATATGCTGGTGATATTGCAGCAGCAGTTGGATTAAAAGAAGTATCAACAGGTGATACACTTTGTGATCCAAACCATCCAGTTATACTAGAGTCTATGGAATTCCCAGAGCCAGTTATTGATATCGCTATTGAGCCAAAAGATAAAGCTAATAGTGAAAAAATGGGTGTTGCTTTAGCAAAACTTGCTGAAGAAGATCCAACATTCAAAACATATACAAACCAAGAAACAGGTCAAACTGTTATTGCTGGTATGGGTGAGTTACACTTAGACATTATCGTTGATAGATTAAAAAGAGAATTTAAAGTTGAGTGTACTGTAGGTAAACCACAAGTTTCTTACAAAGAAACAATTCGAAACAAAGTAAAAGTAGAAGGAAAATTCATTCGTCAATCAGGTGGACGTGGACAATATGGTCATGTTTGGTTAGAAATGGAACCATTAGAGCCAGGTAAAGGTATTGAATTTGAGAGCAAAATCGTTGGTGGTGTTGTTCCAAAAGAATATATCAAACCAATTGAAGAAGGAGTTAGAGAAGCAGCTGAAACTGGTGTTCTTGCAGGATACCCAGTAATCGACTTCAAAGCTACTTTAGTAGATGGTTCTTACCATGAGGTTGACTCTTCCGAAATGGCCTTCAAAATTGCAGGTTCTATGGCATTCAAAGAAGGATGTAAACAAGCAAAATCAGTATTGCTAGAGCCAATTATGAAGGTAGAAATAACCGTTCCAGAAGAATACATGGGAGATGTTATCGGAGACGTTAACTCAAGACGTGGTAGACTAGAAGGAATGGCACCAGAAGGTGGAAACCAAGTAATAAGAGCATTTATTCCATTATCTGAGATGTTTGGATATGCTACAGATTTACGTTCTAAAACACAAGGTAGAGGAACCTATTCAATGGAACCTTCTCATTACGAAGAAGTTCCTAAGTCAATCTTAGATACAATAGTAGCAAGTCGTGCTAAGAAAGACTAGTAACAAAATAAAACAAATAAAAAATCAAGAAATGCTTGCTTTTTTGCAAGAAATGTTGTACAATGCAGGTGTTAAAATATTTGATTTTAATTTTAAAAAATAAAATAGGGAAATTAAAAATTTCCAAAATTTAAAGGAGGATTTAAAATGGCTAAAGCTAAATTTGAAAGAACAAAACCACATGTTAACATTGGTACAATAGGTCACGTTGACCATGGTAAAACAACATTAACAGCAGCTATTACAAAAGTAGCTTCTTTAACAGGTGGAGCAGAATTTAAAGCATATGATCAAATCGATGGTGCTCCAGAAGAAAGAGCAAGAGGTATTACTATTTCTACTGCTCACGTTGAATATGAAACAGAAAATAGACACTATGCACACGTTGACTGTCCAGGACACGCAGACTATGTTAAAAACATGATTACTGGTGCTGCACAAATGGATGGAGCTATTCTTGTTGTATCAGCAGCAGATGGTCCTATGCCACAAACAAGAGAACATATATTACTTGCAAGACAAGTTGGTGTTCCTTACATAGTTGTATTTATGAATAAAGTTGATCAAGTTGACGATGAAGAATTATTAGAATTAGTTGAAATGGATATTAGAGATTTATTATCTAAATATGATTTCCCTGGAGACGATATTCCAATCGTAAAAGGATCAGCATTAAAAGCATTAGAATGTACTTCAACAGATCCTAATGCACCAGAATATGCACCAATCAGAGAATTATTAAATCAAATTGATACATATATCCCAACTCCTGAAAGAGATACAGATAAACCATTCTTAATGCCAATAGAAGATGTATTTACTATTACAGGAAGAGGAACAGTTGTAACTGGTAGAATAGAAAGAGGAACATTAAAAGTTTCTGAGGAAGTTGAAATAGTTGGTTTAAGTGACGAAGCTAAGAAAACAGTTGTAACTGGTATCGAGATGTTCAGAAAAGAACTTGCAGAAGCACAATGTGGAGATAATGCAGGTGTACTTCTAAGAGGAATTCAAAGAACAGAAGTTGAAAGAGGTCAAGTTCTTGCTAAACCAGGAACAATTCACCCACATACTGAATTTGAAGCTGAAGTTTATATCTTAACTAAAGAAGAAGGTGGAAGACATACTCCATTCTTCCAAGGATATAGACCACAATTCTATTTCAGAACAACTGACGTTACAGGAGTTATCGAATTACCAAAAGATAAAGAAATGGTAATGCCAGGAGATAACGTAACAATGAAGATAAAACTTATAACACCAATAGCTATAGAAAAAGGATTAAAATTTGCTATCCGTGAAGGTGGTAGAACAGTAGGAGCAGGATCTGTTTCTAACATAATCGCTTAATTCTATGTTATATTAAATTATGTGTTAAATAAAATACACGTTTAGAATTTCTAGACGTGTATTTTTATATATTAAAAATGATTTTCAAAAATCCAACTATCGCAATATGATTCATAGTTGATTCTATCTATTTTTGTTTTAAATGTCCAACCTAAAACAGGCAAATTTTTTTTCTTTTTTATTTGTTTTATCTTTTTTGATTTTAGCATTTGTAATTGCACAGATAAGTAGTCAGGCTTACACAAAGGAACAAATATCATGCTTGATATTAATAACTTTTTTATAATTTTAAATTTTTTTTCTTTATTAAAATTAGATATTAGCATTCCACGAGTAATATAATTATAATATTTTTTAAACCAATAAACTATTAATGGATCAAATGATTTAATGGCAAAAGTTCCTTTATACGTTTTTAATAATTTTACGATTTTAGGACAAACAATATAATATGGCATATCAGTTTTTATTTCTATTATTAGTGGAACTTTTCCGTCTATATAACTTAATGTGTCTTCTAATAAAGGTATTTTGTAGTCAGTATTAAATAGTTTAACTTTTTTTATATCTTCTAAAGTGCAATCTTTAATTTTTTTATTTAAATTACAACATCTAATTAGATTATCATCATGAAACACAATTATATTGCCGTCTTTTATAACGTGAACATCTAATTCAATAGCCACATTATTCCTTATAGCATTATCAAATGCAATAATAGAGTTTTCGGGAATTCCTTTTGATATATCATGTAATCCTCTGTGAGCAATATTTATTTCGTTTAACCAAGATATATTTTTAATCATTTTGATCACCATTAATATTATATCAGAAATGTTACAAAAATAGAAGTTATTAATTAGAATTCAATATTCATTAAAGCTAAATTTGACATAAAATGTAAAGAATGATATAATTTCAAAATAAATAAAATTAAAGGAGTAATATATAATTATGAACTTAAAAATAAAAACATATTTAAATTTATTATGGCGGATTGTTGGGGCTAATGCTATATTAATTATTATAGCCATTATGTGTGTGAGAATTAATCCAGAAATATCAATGCAGATGATAATAGGCAATCTTATGTATATATTGTTTACAATATATAGAGTTATTAAAGAAGATTTATCTATGAAATCTAAGTGTTTTCAGGTTTTAATTATATTTGCCATATACAAACTAGTAAGCATTTTGCTTTTAGCAAATGATAAAAGCAAATGCATATTGGCTACTCTATCTATTATATTTGAGGGAATATGGATAACTAAATATTATGTGGCAGTAAAAGCAAAAAGAGGCAATTAAAGCCTCTTTTATGCATTTCTAATAAAGAAGAGAAAGAAAGGTTGTATTACAGGAACAAATAAACTTATAATAGTGGCAACAGCAGCAAATCCTTTCCATTTTAACTTATATAATTTATATAATATGCCATAATAGAAAAAGACAAATAGTAATGTAGATAATGAAGCGGTAAGAGGTAAAGCCATTGTAAATAATAAAGCGGGTAAAACATATTCAGGGTAGTCAATTTCTATACCAAATAATTTGGTTTTTCCGAATTATTCTTCCCATTACAAACATACCTCCATAAGGTATAAAGGCCAAAAAAGCAAGTTTATCGTTGTTTTTCTTTGCCATTTTATATAATCCTATAGCACGTATAAGCCAAATTACAAGTGCGGAAAATCCAATTAGAATTAGCCATATACCTATAGTGGTTACAATGCTGCTAATACTCGACCAATCTATATTTTCTAAACTTTCTCTTGATGGCAAGTTTAAATAATCTTTTGCTACAGAAAAAGCTTTTTCTACAAGATCTTTTAAAGACATATTATACATTCCTTTCAAAAAGTACATATATATTATTTGCAATATTTTAAAATTTATTTATTACAACTAAAAGATTGAAAATTTATTACAGTTATAGTAAAATATACGCGAGGTGAAACAAAGTGTCAAGGACAGATGAAGCTAGAAAAGTAAGGAATAAGTTAATCATTGAGTATTTAGAAAAAAATCCTTTTACAAATGATCAAAAACTAGCAGAATATTTCAATGTCAGTGTTAATACAATAAGATTAGATAGAGCAAGGCTTGGCATAAAAGAACTAAGAGAAAGAATTAAGGAAAGAGCTTCAGAAAATGTAAAAAAAATAGTTTCACTATCAAAAGAAGAAATCATAGGAAGCATAATAGAATTTATACCAGGTCAAAAAGCTGTATCTGTAATGGAGACTAAAGAATATATGTCTTTTGAAAATACAGATGTCATAAAAGGATATCATATATATTCTATGGCAGAAAGTTTAGCAATAAGTATTATACCTAGCAAGGTAGCATTGGTAGGCATAGCTAATATTAAATATATTAGTAAAATAATAAAAGGAGATATAGTATATGCGTGTGCTGAAGTTAAGAAAAGAAGAGATACCAACTATATTGTTTGGGTAAAAATATATAATAAAGATGAGGAAATAAAGTTTAAAGGAAAATTCTTACTAAAGGGGATAAAGTAATGGAAATATTAATAGATGTAAATGGATCAGATAACGGAATAGAACCCGCTATAATAGGTAGCGTAAAAACATTAGAAAAAATAGATTCTAAAATCACACTAGTTGGTGATGAAGTTAAAATAAAAGATGTTATAACTAATAAATTTACGGCTAGTAAATCAGAAGAAATATTAAGTAAAATTAATATACTTGATGCAAAAGATGTAATAACAAATAATGATGAACCGGCTTTTGCTATAAAAAATAAGAAAGAATCTAGTATAGTAAAAGCATATGATTATATGAAAGACAAAGACAAAACTTTATTTATTTCTGCTGGAAGTACGGGTGCAATTATGGCAGGAGGGTTATTAAAGTTAAAAAGGATAAAAGGAATACATAGACCTGCATTGATAACAATACTTCCTACAGATGATGGAAAGGGAACAATATTACTTGATTGTGGAGCTAATGTAGATGCAGCAACTATATCTATGATACAATATGCAAAAATGGGGAAAATATATGCTTCATTAGTTCAGAAAAAGAAAGATATAAAAATAGCACTGCTAAATATAGGGGCAGAAAGTGAAAAAGGATCTCAAGAACTTAAAGAAGCAAATATAGAACTAGATGCGATATTTCCTGAATTTATAGGTAATATAGAACCTAGATATATATTATCCGGAAAAGCAGATGTAATAGTTGCACAAGGACTTATGGGAAATACAGCTTTAAAAGCTATAGAAGGAACTGCTAAGACAATGAAAACAGCTCTTGTAAAAGAAATGAAGAAAAATTTATTCTCTAAGTTAAGAGCAATAATATGCAAAAGTATGATAGAAAAAGCGTTATACAAATATGATTATACTAAATATGGAGGAGCAGTACTTTTAGGAATAAAAAAACCAGTTATAAAGATACATGGTAATGCAAAGCCTAATAATTATGAGACAGCAATATATCAAGCAGATAAAATATTAAAAAATAATTTGATTGAAGAAATAACTAAGAATATAGAAGAATAATGTACATATATATAAATATATGAAATCTATTATAAAATGTAAATTAGGTATTGACAACTATAATAAAATAGTAGATAATACAAATATAAAGTTTAACTACTTAATTAGGAGGTGAATAAAGTGGAAGGTGTTTTTGAAAAAATAAGAGATGTTATTGCCGAACAACTTGGAATTGAAGACGTTGAAATAATAACAATGGATACCACATTTATTGATGATTTAGGAGCAGATTCTTTAGATATAGTTGAACTAATAATGGCTTTAGAAGAGGAATTTGATATTGAAATTCCAGAAACAGATGCAGAGAAAATATCAACAGTAGGTGACGTTGTTGAATATATAAAAGCAAATGTATAAAAAAATATAAAAAATAAAACTAATATATACAAAATATATATTGGTTTTTTTTATATGCAAAGTGAAATAAAAAACTAATGCTTAAAATCATAAAAATATAATATAAAATTAAATGGTAAAAATAAGAAAAGAAAATAAATGCTAATTAAGAAGAGTAGAATCTTTGTGGTTATAACACATATACACAAGTAAAATAGAGCCAATTTGACTAATTTTTTATTTATTTTTTGATATAATTAACTATCTTTTTAAAAAAGGATGTTAAAAACACGAGGAAAGATATAGAAAAAGAATTGCTTGAAAATTTACAAACGAAATACCTTTGAAAACAATTAACAAATGTTAATTTTTTCTTGAAAGAACATTTCTAATATGATAAAATTTATATACTAAGAAAATTAGGAGATATTATGATTAATGTAGAAAAATTAGAAATGAAACTAAACTATGTGTTTAAAGATAAAAAACTTGCAAATATGGCTATAACTCATAAATCATATGCTAATGATATTGGAGACACATCATTAAATTCATATAATGAAAGAGTAGAGTTTTTAGGAGATGCAATATTAGAGTATATTATATCTAAAGAGTTATATGTAAAATTACCTAATGCTAAAGAAGGAGAACTAACAAAAAGAAGAGCTAGAATAGTATGTGAAGAATCTTTGTGTAAAGTTATAAAAGAAGAAGGTCTTGCAGAATGTATAAAGCTTGGAAAGTGTGAGTTAAGAGCAAAAAGTAATAGAAGAGATGCAATGCTTGCAGACATGTTTGAAGCAATACTTGGAGCAATATATTTAGATGGTGGTTTTGAAATAGCTCAAAATATTTGCCTTAGATTATTAAGCACAACTATATCTAACGAATTAAAAAATATTGCAGAGAATAATGATTATAAAACGAGACTACAAGAGGAAGTACAAAAAGGGAAAAATAAAGATATAAAATACAAATTAGTAAAAGAAGAAGGACCTGCGCATGATAAAAAATTTTATGTTGAGGTTTATGTAAATAATTGTAAAATAGGAGAAGGAAATGGCAAATCAAAAAAAGAAGCAGAACAAAAAGCAGCCAAAGAAGCACTTCAAAACATATAAACTTAGAATAGATGCGACCAAACAATTAGGTTTAGATATTGTAAAAGAAAATAAAAAAACTATACCTATATTTATACCGCATTTTGGCTGTAAAAATGAATGCGTATTCTGTAATCAAAGACGTATTAGTGGACAACAAAAACCAGTATATCCAGAAGATGTAAAAGTACAAATAGATGATGTATTAAATAAATATAAACAAGATGAAAAAGAAATAGAAGTTGCTTTTTTTGGAGGAAGCTTTACAGGTATAGATACTAAATTGCAAATAGAGTATTTAGAAGTAGTCAAAGAATACCTAGATAAAGGGCTTATAAATTCTATTAGAATATCAACAAGACCAGATTATATAGACCAGAATATTTTAAATATATTAAAAGAATATAAAGTAAAAATCATTGAACTTGGAGTTCAATCGATGGATGAAGAAGTTCTTAAAAATTCAAAAAGAGGGCATACTGTTGAAGATGTAAAAAGAGCATCAAAATTAATAAAAGAAAATGGTTTTATTCTTGGCCATCAATTAATGTGTGGTCTTCCAGGAAGTACATACGAAAAAGAACAGTATAGTATAGAGCAGAGTTTAGCATTAAATCCAGACATAATGAGAATATATCCGGTTTACGTTTTAGAAGATAGTGAACTTTATGATATGAATAAAAAGAAAAAGTATAGACCACTAGAATTAGAAGATGCATTAAATAGAGCAACTATAATGTATAAAAAATGTATTGAAAAGGGCGTAAATGTTATTAGAGTAGGACTTCAAACAACTGAAGAAATATCACAAAAAAACACCAAATTAATAGGACCAGTTTGTGATAATTATAGAGAAAGAATATTATCTAGAATAATGTTAGAAATAATAGAAGAAAAGCTAGATAAAAAAAAGTTGGATTATAAAATAGATAAGAATAAAGAGAAAAACAAAATAACAATTTTAAAATTAATAGTACCAAGTAATCAAGTGAACTATGCAGTTGGCAATAATAAATGTAATAAAAAATATTTAGAAGAAAAAGATGTTTGTTACATAAAAGTAGTTCAAAAAAATAAAACATAATTTATATAAAAATACTCATAATAATGGTGAAACATTGGAGTGAGTATTTTTTATGGAAAAATTTAAACAAATTACATGTATAATAATTGGTTCCTTTATAATGGCAATAGCAATAAATATATTTTTCATTCCACAAAATATATCAAGTGGAGGAGCAAGTGGAATTGGAATAATATTTAATTATTTATTTAAAGTTCCAGTAGGAATGACTGTGCTTGCTATAAACTTACCTCTTTTTATAATTTCAATTATGAAATTAGGATTTAAATTTACTTTTAGAGCTATACTTGGCACAGCTTTACTATCAATATTCATTGACAGCACAGGTTTTTTAATGACAAAAGAAGTTTTTAGTGTAGGAAATGATTTTGTATTAAGTAGTATTTTTGGCGGACTATTAATGGGATTAGGTCTTTCTATAGTATTTAAGGGAAATTCCAGTACTGGAGGTTCAGAACTTCTTGCCCAAATTGTATACAAATATAGACCTATAATTAGTATGAGTCAATTAATGCTTGCTATAGATGCTCTTGTTATAATTTCTTCTGCAATAGTATTTAATAGTCTAAGCTCAGCTCTTTACTCTATAATTGCAATATTTGTTTCAAAGAAGACTATAGATATAGTATTTGAAGGTGTAAACTATACAAAGATACTAAATATTATAACTAAAAAAGGAGATGTAATCTCAGGTAGAATAATAAAAGAGATAGAAAGAGGAGCAACAACAATAAAATGTAAGGGAGAATATACAAAGAAAGAATATACTAAAATAGAATGTGTAGCGACAATAACTCAGCTATATAAAATAAAAAAGATAGTAAGAGAGGAAGATAAAGAAGCTTTTATGTATATAGCTCCTGCAATAGAGGTTTTAGGATATGGATTTAAAGAATAATTATTATTTTAAATACATAGCGTTAAGTAATTGCAAATACTACAAAAATATAATATAATTCATATATAGTATGAGGTGGAAAGTGTGGAAAATCTAGAGCGAAAATCTAAAGAAATAAGAAGAGATATAATTGAAATGATATATTCTGCAAATTCTGGGCATGTGGGAGGAAGTTTGTCATGCGTAGAACTATTAGTAGCGCTATATTTCAAAGTTATGGATTTATCTTGTGATGAGTTTGGAAAAAGAAAAGATAAATTTATTCTTTCTAAAGGGCATGCTGCTCCGGCATATTATGCTGTACTTTCAAAAAAAGGATATATACCTAGAGCATCGCTGCTATCTTTAAGAAAAATATATGGAGATCTTGAAGGGCATCCAAGTATAAAAACAAATGGAGTAGATGTTTCTTCTGGTTCTTTAGGCCAAGGATTATCTATTGCAAATGGTATGGCTATTGCTAAGAAAATAGATAATAAAGAAGGATATGTATATTGCTTAATGGGAGATGGTGAAATAGAAGAGGGCCAGATATGGGAAGCTTGTATGACAGCTGCTCAGTATAAACTAAATAATTTAATAGCTTTTGTTGATTATAATGGACTTCAAATAGATGGAAAATTATCGGAGGTTACAACTCCAGAACCTATTAAAGACAAGTTTGAAGCATTTAGATTTAATACATATGAAATAGATGGACATGATATAGAATTAATTATAGAAACAATAGAAAAAATAAAATCTAAAAAAAGTGAAAAACCAAGTGTAGTTATTTTGAAAACAATAAAAGGAAAAGGTGTTTCATTTATGGAAAATGATTTTAACTATCATGGGAAAAAATTAACCGAAGAAGAATATTTGAGGGCAAAAGAGGAATTAAAGTAAAGAAAGAGGTATATGTTATGAAATCTACGAGAAAAGCATATGGAGAGACATTAGTTAAAATAGGAAGAGAAGATAGTGAAGTGGTAGTACTAGATGCTGATGTATCACATGCTACACAAACATTTTTATTTAAAAAAGAATTTCCAAGTAGACATATTAATGTTGGAATTGCAGAGCAAGATTTAGTAGGAACTGCATGTGGACTTGCATTAAGCCAAAAAAAAGTATATGCATCTTCTTTTGCAATGTTTTTAGCAGGAAGAGCATATGAACAAATAAGAAATACAGCAGCATATTCCAATGTTCCAATAAAACTTTGTGCAACTCATTCTGGATTATCTGTAGGAGAAGATGGGGCGACCCACCAAATGCTGGAAGATATATCATTAATGAGAACTATACCTAATATGGTTGTCCTTCAGCCAGCTGATGATGTTTCTACTGAATATATAATTAGATATATAAAAGAATATAATGATAGTCCTATATATGTTAGACTTGGCAGATGTGATGTTCCTACAATATACGGAGAAGATCAAGAGTTTAAAATAGGTGGATCTAAAATATTTGGAAGTGGAAAAGAGGCTACAGTGTTTGCGACTGGATATACTTTACATATGGCTCTTGAAGCAATGAATATGCTAAAAGAAAAAGGAATATATATTAGAGTTGTAGATTTATATAGCATAAAACCTATTGACAAACAAACTATAATAAATTGTGCAAAAGACACAAAAAAAATAATTACTATAGAGGATCATAGTGTAATAGGGGGAATAGGCACTGCTGTTTGTGAAGTATTATCTGAGAGTTACCCTAAGAAAGTTATTAGAATTGGAGTTAAAGATAAATTTGGAAAATCTGGAAATGTAAAAGAACTAATGAATATGCATGGAATAACAAAGGAACATATAATAGAGGAAGTTTTAAAGAAAGAGGAGTAAAAAATGGATAAACCTTTAGCATATAGAATGAGACCTACTAAACTGGAAGAGTTTTATGGGCAAGAACATATAGTAGGGAAGGACAAGCTATTATATAGATTAATAAAAGCAGATAGGTTAACTTCAGTTATTTTGTGGGGACCACCAGGCTGTGGAAAAACATCACTTGCCTATGTTATATCAAAGACAACAAAATACAAGTTTATTGAATTAAATGCTACATCTTCTGGTGTTTCTGATATTAAAAAAATAGGAGAAGAAATAGACAATGCCTTTTTAAACCCGCAGAGGAAAGCTATTGTATTTATTGATGAAATACATAGATTTAATAAATTACAACAAGATGCATTACTTCCGTTTGTTGAGAAAGGCAAAATAATATTAATTGGAGCAACTACAGAAAATCCATATTTTGAAGTAAACAAAGCTTTAGTTTCAAGATCTACTATATTAAAACTGGAAGCTCTTACAAATGAAGATATATATAAAGTGCTTAAACAAGCGTTAGTAAATAAAGAGAATGGACTGGGAAACTATGATGTAAAGATATCAGATGAAACATTAATGTTTTTAAGCAAACAATCAGGTGGAGATGTAAGAACAGCATTAAATACATTAGAACTTGCAGTAATAACATCAAATATGGATATGGATGGAAGTGTGAGTATTACTGATGAAATAATAGAAGATTGTATGCAAAAAAGAAAAATTATGTATGATAAATCATCAGAAGCTCATTATGATAATATTAGTGCATTTATAAAGTCAATGAGAGGTAGTGACCCTAATGCCACCTTGTTATATATGGCAAGAATGTTAGAAGCAGGTGAGGATCCTTTATTTATAGCAAGAAGAATTGTTATATGTGCAGCAGAAGATGTAGGTTTAGCAAATCCAGAAGCTCTAATAGTTGCAAATGCAGCAATGCAAGCAGTTCATCAAATTGGAATGCCAGAGGCAAGAATAATATTATCTGAGGCAGCATTAGTTGTAGCTTTAAGTAGAAAATCAAATAGTGCATATATGGGAATAAATACAGCAATTGAAGATGTAAGAAATATAGATACAGGAGAGGTTCCAATGCATATTAGAAATGCTCCTATAGAGGACATGAAAAAACAAGGTTATAGTAACGGGTATAAATATCCACACGATTATCCAAATGGTTATGTGGAGCAACAATATATGACCGATAAAATGAAAGATAAGAAGTATTTTAATCCTAAAAAGTGGGAGAAGTATTATGAAGAAAATAAAAAATAGTTCTAATGAAAACAAAGAAAATACTCAAAAAAGAAGAAAGCAAAGTAGAGAAAACTCAGAGTTAGCAAAGGGTGTAGAAATAGCAAATGAAGCCATAAAAAATGAAAAAAAGAAGAAAGAAAAAAAAGAGAAAAAGGTAAATAAAAAAAATCATGTGATTAAGTATGTATTACTTATAATTATAATAGCTATAGTTGTAGCTATATATAAATATAGACATATAATAGGGATAACACTTTCTAAAGAAATAACAGAAGAAGATGCTATAATAATAGAAACTACTACGTCTGATAATAAAGTATATGCATATCAAAGTGAAATTCTAGTTTATTCAAAAGGTAAAATTATAACATATAATAAATACGGGAAGGAAACATGGGAATATAGTTTTGATGAAACATTTATACCAGATATATCAATAAGTGGAAAATATATTCAAGTAGTTAATAAAAACAATGGGTATGTGTATGTTTTTAATAATAAATACGAAAGTTGTAGAAAAAAAATAGATGGAACTATAAAGAAAGCTAGTATAAATGCAAAAGGAGATAGCGTAATACATTATTCAAAAGAAGGTAAAAAATCTAATATCGGAGTATATGATAAAAAAGGAAAAGAAAAATACGAACTTACTCTTACAACTGAAAATATAGCAAAGGTAGCTTTATCTGATAGTAGTAAGTATTTATTATTTTACGAGGTAGGAACACAAGGAATTAGTGCTAATTCTATTTTAAAAATAATTGATTTAAAAAAAGATAATAATGTAGACACAATATTAGAAGTAGAAAATGATATAATATATGATATAAAATTAACTAATTCAAAAGTATATGCACTTACAACGAATAAAGTATATATATGTAATATAGCTTCAAATAGTAAAAAAGAGTTAGATATAAGTGATAAGAACATATCTAATATATCTATTGACAGTTCAGGGATTTCATACACACATAAAGAAATATCAGATGAAAACAATACTATTACAATTTTAAATAATATGTACGATGTTGTTGGTACTAATAAATTGAGTGATAATGTCAAATATTTCAAATATTACAATTCCCTTGCGTATGTAGTTGGTAATAAGGATATAAATATATATAATAGATGGGGAATGCATATTAAAAAGTTTACGTCAAATAGTATTATTACAGATCCTATAATATTTAATGATGGTAAAAACATAGCAATACCTTATTCAAATAAAATAGTTGTTATAGGTATATAGTAAGGAGGAAAACCTATGATTCTAGATATTATTTTAATTGTACTAATACTTTTGGGAATACTTATAGGATATAAAAAAGGATTTGTAAAAGTAATAATTAGGTTAGGAAGTTTTGTTTTAGCAATATTATTAGCATTTTTATTACAAAATAGTGTAGCAACCTTTATTGGAGAAAGATTAGGATTAGAAAACACTATTTCAACTGCAATTGAGACAAAACTAGTTGAAATTACAGAGAATGATCAAAAAGAAGTTAATATAAATATCCTGCAAAAAACCATTGATAGTATAAATGATGCAGCTAGTAACGAAAAAGAACAACAGATAAAAGAATGGACTAATATTATAACAGAATTTATATTAAAAGGGATTAGTTTTATAGCAATATTATTAGTAGTAGAAATAATTATGGGAATAATAAGTCTTATATTAAATTCTGTTGTAAGCTTACCTGTGCTAAAGACATTAAATGGTGTATTAGGTGCAATAATAGAAGTTATACTAGTACTATTTAGAATTTATATTATTCTTGCAATAATATCATTTTTATCTCCACTTGAATTGCTTGACAAGGTAACAGATTTTATAAACCAAACTTGTATAACTAAGTGGTTATATGAAAATAATATTATTATTAATATTATAGGAAGAAAATTGATATAGTCTTAGGATTGGTGAATTAATGAAGAAGAAAAAAAAGAAGAATATATATATAAAATTATCTATAACATTTATAATATTTAATATTATAGGGATTGGTTTGTGGGCGATGCTATTTGCTTCAAATAATATAATAAGCAAAGATACCATAGATACAATAAGTCAAAGCATATCTAATTCTAAAGAGGTAAAAAAGGAAGAAATAACATTTTTAGTTTCAGGAACAAATGAACTTTTAACAGATACTATTATTTACGGAAAATACAATACTGTTAAGAATAAGCTATATATGATGTCAGTTCCTAGAGACACGTATACTACTAATCCTGATTGTATTGGAAATAAAATAAACGGAATATATAGAGGAAAAAATTTGGACTCATTTATAAATGAGATAGAAACTCTTTTAGATGTTAATATAGATTATTATGCTATATTCGATAATACTTTTGTTAAAGAGGTTGTAGATGCAGTAGGAGGAGTAGAGATATATGTTCCACAAAGAATGTATTATGTAGGGGGAAACCCTAGAATAGTCATTGATCTTAAAGAAGGAACCCAAGTTTTAAATGGAGAAAAAGCAGAGCAATTTTTAAGATTTAGATCAGGTTATGCAAATGCAGATCTAGGCAGGGTTGAAGCTCAAAGATCATTCATTGAAGCATTTATAAAAACAATGTTAAAGAAAGAAAATATTACGAACATACCTAAAGTAATAAAAATTGCATTGGATAATACAGAGACAAACGCAACAACAAGAGAAATAATGAAATATGCAGATGAAATTAAAGAAATAGATCTTGATAATATAACATCAATTACTATGCCAAATACACCAGAATATATAAACAATATATCGTATGTAATTCCAGATAAAGAAGAAGCAAGAAGAATAATAAAAGAAGATTGGAATGCTGATGATGTAGAAGATGTTGTTGTAGACGAAAGTGCAACAAATGAACAATAACTAGCATATTGTAAGTGAAAACACGTAAGCAATATAGTAAAAAACAGGGAAATAATTAAATGGAGCGACATTGTCGCTCCTAATATAATATTATCTATATAATTTAAAATTATTTTATTTGTTATCTTCTACTTCTTCTGGATTTAAAATTTAAATTATTAATACCATTTACTTTTGAGGTTTTGTTTGTTCTTGAGCGAGAATTTGCTGCTTTAAGCTTTCTTTTTTTATTCCTCGATATTTTAGTAAATATTTTAAGTAAAACGAATAATACAAATATAATTAATAAAACATATATTATATTTTTTAATATATTTTTAAACGAATTATTACCGCTTAGTATAGATGTCTTTTCTATACTATTTAATACCAGGTCAAAATTCTTATCATATGTATACGAGTTTTGTCTAAAATTAACTTTTATACTTCCGATAACTTGATTTTTGTAATCAGTTGAATTAATATCATATTTATTTAATTCATCATAATTAATGTTAATATCATAATTTATTACAGTAGGACTATTTATTTCATCTGAACTTGAAAGGGCTAAAATATCTTCATTTATAGAATAGTTATATTTTAAATTTTTATCATGATTAGTATATGAAAATGAGTAATCTGATTTATTCATTAATTTACTTTTTTCAAAGTTATTAAAACCATATTCAAATAAATTTATTGCATCTGTATATCGTAAGTCTGTAGCAGTGGCACTTGTTACATTAAATACGCCTAATATTAAATTTTTATCATCTTTAGTTCCATATGCTACTAATGTCCTTCCTGCCTCATCAGTGTATCCTGTTTTTCCACCTATGCAATATTCATAGTATCTTGATAAATAGCTATCATCTTTTGTCAGGATTAATCTATTAGTATTTTGGTAAACTCTTTTAGAATCAGTTTTGTTAGTTGCTTCAATTGTATAAGATGAAGTTGAAGTTATTTTTACAAATTCTTCATTTTTCATAGCATATGATAATAATTTCATCATAT
Organism: uncultured Clostridia bacterium; assembly: GCA_944388545.1. Lineage (GTDB taxonomy): Bacteria > Bacillota > Clostridia > TANB77 > CAG-465 > CALXJE01. The sequence goes on along the minus strand of CALXJE010000024.1, from coordinate 11,843 downwards.
CTACAGGAGTAGTATAGTGATCATCATCATGGTATCCATGAGCATTTGTAAAATGTGAATTTGTACAGCCTATTTCTTTTAGTTTTTCATTCATTAAAACGACAAACTTATCTATACTACCAGATACAGCTTCAGCTAAAACATTTGCACAATCGTTACCAGACACTAACATCATAGCATAAAGAAGATCTCTATTATTCATTACTTCACCTTGTTTTAATGCAGCATTAGAGCTACCATAAGGCAAGTCCACAGCTTCTGCAGAAATAACTGTTGATTTAGAAAGATCAAGATTTTCTAACGCTAAAATAGCAGTTAAAACTTTAGTTGTACTAGCAGGATAAACTCTTTCATTTTCATCTTTTCCGAAAAGAATTTTACCACTAGCATTGTCTACTAAAATTGCAGCTTTAGCGTATAAATCTGGCTTTTCAATGGCAGATATATTTGATATACATATTACAAAAAATATCATAATTGATATTAATTTTAAAATAATTTTTTTAGTAATAATATTTTTAGTCATTATATAATCACCTCATAAAACAAGCTAATTATACTATATATAATATTAAAAATAAAGGAGTGATAGATATAAATAATATAAAAGTAAAAAAAATTATAAATATATTAAAAAAACTGATTAGTAATAAAAAATATATGATACTTATACTTTGTATTTTCATTACCATAACTTCATCATTTATCGTAAACTCAAATTTATATAATAAGAAAGGACTAGTTATAAATGGTATTTATATGACAAAAAGTGATAAAAATATGATAAGAGTATATATTGATGGAGAAGTAAATAGGCCTGGATATATAGATATACCTAAAGGTGAAACACTAGAATATGCTATAAATAAAGCTAAAGGAATAACTCAGAATGCAGATATACAAGATATAGATTTAAATAGAAAGTTAAAGAGTCATGAAAAAATAATAATTCCAATAAAAAAAGAATTTTATGAAAATGAAGAAGAAAACATAGGGATTAATAAAAAAATAAATATAAATACAGCAAGTGAAGAAGAGTTAATGGAGCTTAATGGAATAGGAGAAAAAACAGCACAAAAAATAATTGAATATAGAAACAACAATGCATTTAAAAATATTGAAGAAATAATGGAGGTAAAGGGGATAGGCGAAGTAAAATTTGAAAAAATAAAAGACAATATAACGGTATAGTAAAATATAGCAAATAAACGCAATAAAATAGTAGCTTATAGTATATGATAAAATAGAGTTGTTAGATTATTTTTATGTTTTGAATAATTCATATAAAGAAAATATTGCAATATTTGGATATATATAGTATAATATTTATGTTAAGATTTATGTAATCTAATTAGGAGATTGATGTTATGGAATTACAAATGAATAAATTTGAGATAATTGATATGCCAGGAATGGATACAATAGCTTTTTTGGTTGAAAGAAATGATAATGAGTACAGAAAGGGTAATTCATTATTCACACTTCAAAAAATCGATTCTGTAGGAAGAGAAGAAAACGGAAAGATTAAAAAGACATTTACTGTTTTTCCAAATAATGAAGAAAAACAACTAGTTATTCTTGTTACTCTTACAAAATCAAAAGCTATTTTAAGTACTGGTGAGGTAACAGAAGACGGTTTTACTTCTAGAGATAACGCAGTTCCTTTATCTTATGGTACGGTGTTTAATCAAGAAGGTATAGAATATAAAGAATTTTCTTATACACCTAATATGAAGAGACAATTTGCTATTATAGATACAAGTACAGGCGAAGAAGTTAAACCTACACTATATGTTGATAGTGTTACAAATGAAGTAAAAGGAAAATGTAAATTGTTACCATTAAGACCATATATTATACTGGAATTAAGATTAGATAGAAAATAGTTTGGAGGATTTTCAATGGAAAAAAGAATACTTAGCATAGCTGGAGCGCCTCTTTCTTGGAATGGAAGAGAGTTTGAAGCTAAATCAAAAGTTTTATTGACATTAGGTGAAGTAACTTTAGAAAAACAAATAAACAATAAAACAAAAGAAGAAGATGGAATGATAGTTTAATCATCTGTCTGATTTTAGGAGGATATATGGAAACAATTAGAAAATATAAAGGACAATTTATTGCAATAGGAGTCTTCTACTTAATTCTATGCATAGAAATAGTAGGAGCTTTTTGCGTTGCTAGATCAGTAGTGGGAAACGAAGAAACAGGAATTGTATATAACTTTAATGAAATTGCAACTACTATGGGAGAATACATGAAAAATCCGTTTAAAATAATTGGTGGAATATTTTCAGAAAAAGTAGTAGGAGAATTTTTAAGTGGATGTTTTTGGCTACTTGTAATATTTGTAGCAATGACGGTTTGGTTTGTTATTAAAAATAGAAGTAAACATGAATATGAAGGAATTGAGAGTGGATCAAGTGATTGGAGTAAAGGTGGAGAAGAATATAGAAAACTTGCAGATGGAAGCGAAGTATTAAACAAAAAAGAAGGCTTCATATTAAGTAAAACTCATTTCTTAGGAACTGACCTTAGAAAAGTTAAAATAAATAAAAATATATTAGTTGTTGGTGGTTCTGGTGCAGGTAAATCAGCATGTTACATTAAACCTAATATATTACAAATGTTAGGTTCTTATGTTATAACTGATCCAAAAGGAGAATTATATAGAGAGACATCAGGATTTTTAAAAGAACATGGTTATGAAGTGAAAGCTTTTAATTTAGTAAATCCTGAGTATAGTGATAGATATAATCCTCTTGCACATATAGTAGATCATACAAGTATAGATATAATTGCGCATACTATTGTTCAAGGAGCAACTAAGGGGGCAGGAAGTAATGATCCTTTTTGGGACGAAACAGCTAAAATGCTTTTAAAAGCATGTATATATTATGTTATATCAGTACTTCCTAAAGAGGAACAAAACATATCAAGTTGTCTAAATATTATAAGGCAAGGAGGAGCCGATCCAGATATATTTAAAAAGTTATTTATAAACGAGCTTAAGCCAGAACATCCTGGAAGAAAAGAATATGAAAACTTTAGTACAGCAGCAGATAAAACAATGCAAAGCATAGTGGTATCTACCATATCAAAAATAACAGCATTTGATACACCAGCTATGCAAAGAATAACAACAAGCAATAATATTAATTTTGATGATTTAGGACAAAAGAAGGTAGCGCTTTTTGTTATTACTTCTGCTTCTGATAGTACTTATGACTTTATTTCAACAATATTCTTTAGCCAGCTTCTACAAAAGTTGTATCTTCAAGCAGATAGAAACGGAGGCACCTTAAGTAATCAAGTATATTTCTTGCTAGATGAATTTGCAAATATTGGACAAATACCAGATTTTAATAAAAAGCTTAGTACGACAAGAAGTTTAGGTATTAGTATATCTATAGTTGTACAAAGTTTGGACCAATTAGAAGCGTTGTATAAAGAAAACTATGAGAACATTCTAGGTAACTGTGATACACATTTGTTTTTAGGCAGTCAGTCTATAAAGACATGTGAGTATTTTTCTAAAAGTTTAGGACAAAAAACAATTAAATTTGAAAGTAAGTCTAAAAATAGAGATAAAGATAATCTTACTACTCAAGGTATTTCTGTAAGTGAACAAAGACAAGGTAGAGAACTAATGACAGTAGATGAGTTAAAAAGATTAAATCCGGATGAAGAAATTCTTTTAATTAGAGGTCTTAAACCTATAAGAGCAAGGAAAGCATGGTATTTTAAATATCATCCAATGAGAGATGTTGCAAGAAGAACAGAAATACATAACATTTCTGAAATGCCAAAAACAGAAGATGTAGAAATTAGAATAATGGATGTTCAAAAACATATTAACGATAGAATAAAGAAAGCTAAAGAAATTCTTAGTCAAAAAGAGAATGTAAAGATTCCTGAGATAGAAGTCGAAAATAAAAATAACTTTGATATAGATTTAGGTGAAAACAAAGAAAAAAATAATAAAATAGAGCAAGTAATTAATAAATCTCAAGAGGAAATGATAGATTTACAAAAGGAATTGGAAAAGAAATTTGATGAAATATTTGGAAGTTCAGATGATACAGTAGAATAAAATATTAGTACCGCTAGCAAAAGTTTTTACACTTTGCCAGCGGTTTGATTATTTGTAGTTATAAAACTATAAGTAGTTAATTTAGTATTATTAAAGATATTTAACTTTGTTAATATTTTATATGTTATTTTGTTTAACTAGATAAAATAATGTAGCAATGTTGAAAAAACTAAATATAAATGTTACAATATATAAAGCCAGATAAGTAGTAAAGGAGAAATGTATGTTTGATAAATTAGAAGAAGTAGAGAAAAGATATGAAGAGTTAAACAAATTGATATCGGATCCTGAAATAATATCAGATCAAAACAGTTTTAAAAAATATATGAAAGAACAGTCAATGTTAGTTGATGTTGTTGAAAAATATAGAGAATATAAAAAAATAAAAACTGCTATGGATGATGCAAAAGAAATGATGGAAGATCCAGAAATGAAAGAAATAGCAGAGGAAGAATATTATAAAAATAAAGAAAAAATACCTGTGTTAGAAGAGGAATTAAAAGTATTGTTGCTTCCAAAAGATGTAAATGATGATAATAACGTAATTATAGAGATACGTGGAGGAGCAGGAGGCGAAGAGGCAGCGCTATTTGCATATAATTTATATAGAATGTACTCAATGTATGCTGATGTAAATCATTGGACAACAGAAGTATTAGATATGAATGAAACAGGAATAGGAGGAATAAAAGAGGTATCTTTCATGATAAAAGGTAAGGGCGCATATAGTAAGCTTAAATTTGAAAGTGGAGTCCATAGAGTGCAAAGAGTTCCAGAAACAGAGGCAAGTGGTAGGATTCATACTTCAACTGTAACGGTTGCTGTTCTTCCAGAAATAGAAGATGTAGAAATAGAGATAAATACAAATGATTTAAAAATAGATACATATAGAGCAAGTGGAGCAGGAGGTCAACACATAAACAAAACAGATTCAGCTGTTAGAATAACTCATATACCAACAGGATTTGTGGTAGCATGTCAATCAGAAAGATCTCAAACCCAAAATAAAGAATCTGCTATGAAAATGCTTAGATCAAAATTATATGAATTTATGCAGGAAAAACAAATAAATGAGCAGGCAAGTGAAAGAAAGTTACAAGTTGGTAGTGGAGCTAGAAGTGAAAAAATTAGAACATATAATTATCCTCAAAATAGAGTTACAGATCATAGGATAAATTATACAATGTATCAGCTAGATTCATTTATGAATGGAAATATTGAAGATATGGTTGAAGCTCTTCAAGCAGCTGATAGAGCAGAAAGATTAAAGATGGGAGAAGAGTAAAATTATTAATATCCATAATAAGATTGGTGATTAGAAAAATCTAATTATCAATCTTATGTTTATGAGTGTTATAAGTGTTTTTTATTTTAACATAATATAAAGGCAAGCTTAAATAAATATACCACGTAAAATATATTTACGTGATATATTTATTATAATTTTATATAAGTATTTAAATAAATTTTTAACTTATTAAACCAAAAGTTTATGATTCATTATCTTTCTTCATTTTATTTATTTCTTCAAATCTTTTAATTTTCATTGTAGTTGTTTTTTCAAATGCATCTTTTTTAATTTCTAATTTTTTTATTGCTTTATATGTAGAAAGAGACTTATTTATTTCTTTTATTTTATTCCATATTATTTCATGAATTTCATTTTCAGCTAATTCTTTTTTGTAAGTTTCAGTTATATAGTTATAATTAGGAATTACTAAAGCAGTTATAATTAGTTCTTTTTCACCCTCTACTTCTTTACCATAAACCATACATTCTTCAATTTCTTCAATATTTTTAAGTAAATTTTCAATTTCTTCTGGATAAATATTTTTTCCGTTTTGAGTTACTATTACATTTTTACATCTACCAGTAATGTATAAGAAGCCATCATTGTCTAAATAACCAATATCACCAGATCTAAAATATCCATCTTTTATAACATCATTTGTAGCTTCTTCATCCTCATAATATCCAAGCATAAGTGTAGAACTTTTTATTAGTATTTCACCTTCTCCATTTTCATTAGGATTATCTATTTTTATATCTGCACATATAACAGCTTTACCTGCGGAACCTACTTTAGGATTGAATTCTGGAGTAAGAGCTGCAATTGGAGCGGTTTCAGTAAGACCATAACCTTGAAGAAATGTAATCCCTATATTTTCTAACCATTTTCCTATTTTTGGGTCAATTGGAGCAGCTGCAGATACTATATATTTTATATTACCACCTAAATTATCATATATTTCGCTAAATACTTTTCTTTTAATATTAACATGAGTAGCCTTTAAAGCATTAGTTATATAAATCATAGAATTAACTAATCCTTCTTTTTTGCTTTTTACAATACTACCATGAATCTTTTTATATAGATTTTCTACAAGAAGAGGAACTGCAAGTAAAGCAGTTGGTTTTGATTCTTTTAAGTTAGGTACAATATATTTTAATCCCTCACAAACGGCAATTGAAGCACCAACAGATAGAGGTATTAAGAATCCTATAGTTGACTCGTATGTGTGATGTAATGGAAGAACAGAAAAAAATCTATCATTTTCTGTTAAACGTACATAAGCAGATACTGCATTTACGTTTTCTGCTAAGTTTCTATGACAAAGCATAACGCCTTTTGCTTTTGAAGTTGTACCTGATGTAAAAAGTAATACTTTAAAAGCATCTGGATCTATTTTTGTTTCCATGAAAGAATTATCTCCAGATGTACATATATCTTTTCCTTTAGAAATTATATAATTCATTCCTACAACTCTATCTTTTATGTTATCATCAGAATCCATTTCTATAAAATATGATACGTCTTTTAACTGATCTTTTAACTTTTCAATTACATCTTTTTTCTTTGATGAGAAAATAATTGCTTTTGCTTTTGATCTTTTTATTACATTTTCAACTTCATTTATAGGAAGCTCTTTATCAACGGGAACAGCAATATTAGTTGAACAAAGAAGAGCCATGTATGATATATACCAGTTATAACTAGTCTCACCAAATATTGCTATAGGAGAGTTTTCTAATTTTAATATTTTAGAAACTCCTGTTCCTAAAGCTATAACATCTGCTCTAAACTCTGAAAAAGTAAACTCATGATAAGGTTTTTTGTGATCTTTTTTATACAATATGAATGGTCTGTCTTTATATAAAGTAGTAGATCTTTCGAATATTTCTTTTATATCTTTATATTCTGTTGGAACATATCCTTTTGAGTTTTTTTTCATATGTTCTTTTTGAACTTGAGTATCAGTATTCTTAACATCTAATTCATCAATATCAGATAAATTATCCATTTTAAATTTTGGAAATTTAAAGTTTGGAATTTTAAAATCTTTTAGTATTCTCATAATAACCACCTTTCTAAATTATTTAGATAATTATACAACTATATTTTATTACTGTCAAATTTCAAATATAAAGAAAAGTAGTTATAAAGTATGTAAGATTAGTTAAAAAATAACAAATGCAACACATAAGGGTTGCATAAAAGCTGTTGTTTTTAATGACAAAATTTGATATAATTTACAAACATAAATAATGGAGGAATAAATATGGCACTATCACCGATGATGCAACAATATTTAGATATAAAAGAAAAAAATCCTGATACAATATTATTTTTTAGACTAGGGGACTTTTATGAAATGTTCTTTGAAGATGCAAAGCTATGTAGTAGAGAACTGGAACTTACTTTAACAGGAAAGGATTGTGGTTTAGAAGAAAGAGCACCAATGTGTGGCGTTCCATATCATAGTAACACAACATATATACAAAAATTAATTGAGAAGGGATATAAGGTTGCTATATGTGAACAGGTAGAAGATCCCAAAGAAGCAAAAGGATTAGTAAAAAGAGATGTAGTAAAGATAATTACACCAGGTACATTAATAGATCCAAACATGCTTGATGAAACAAAAAATAATTATGTTGCAAATATATTTAATATAGGGAAAGAATATGCCTTTTCATATGCAGATATTTCTACAGGTGAATGTTATATAACTCATGTGGATGGATTAAGCTCAATAGATAAAATTATAGATGATATAATGAGAGTATCACCATCTGAATTTATACTTTCTAATAACTTAAGTACGCAAAAACATATAATAGATAATATTACAAAAAGAATAAATACATATATATCAAAATATATTCAAGATGATGATGCAGAAAAAAGAACAAGTGAAATACTTAAAAAATATAATATGGATTTAACTAAAGCAGAAGAAATGTCACTTATAGAATTACTTACATATATAACTGAAACTCAAAAATCAGAAGCAAGTCAAATAAATAAAATAGAAAGATACTCTTTAGAGAAATTTATGAGATTAGACGTGGCAACAAGAAAGAATCTAGAAGTATTAGAATCTAGTAGAGAAAAAACAAAAAAAGGAAGCCTTTTATGGGTGCTCGATAAAACGTGTACTGCTATGGGAGCAAGACAAATAAAGAAATGGCTAGAAAAACCACTTCTAAATGTTAGAGATATAACAGCAAGATTAGATGCAGTAGAAGCTATTAAAGCAAACATATTTTTAAGAGATGATTTAATTGATTCTTTAAGAAACATATATGACATAGAAAGAATAATTACTAAAGTAGTGTCAGGAAATATAAATGGAAGAGATTTAATAGCCTTAAAAAATTCTATAGTGCATTTGCCAGATATAAAACAAAAATTACTTAACATTATAAATTATAGTGAAGGTAAAGATAATACATATTTACTTAAATTATATAGTAATATAGATGAATTAGAAGATATATATTCTTTAATAGAGGCAAGTATTGATGAAAATGTTGGGATTAATGTTAAGGAAGGAAATATAATTAAAAAAGGATATAACGAAGATGTAGACATGTTACGTTCAGCCTCAACAGACGGTAAAAACTGGCTTATGGAACTAGAGGCAAATGAAAGAGAAAAAACAGGCATAAAAAACTTAAAAGTAGGATATAACAGAGTATTTGGATATTATATAGAAGTTACAAAATCATTTTTACCGCAAGTTCCGGCAGATAGATATATAAGGAAGCAAACGTTAACAGGTTGTGAAAGATATATAACTGAGGACTTAAAAAATATAGAAGAAAAAATATTAGGAAGTGAAGATAAACTAATTGATTTAGAATATAAGTTATTTGTGCAGATAAGATGTAAAATAGCTGAATCTACATCTAGAGTTCAACAAGTGGCAGAAATTATTTCTATATTAGATGTTTTGTGTAGCTTTGCATACGTTGCAGAAAATGAAAACTATGTAAAACCAACAATTACGGAAGACGGAATTATTGATATAAAAAATGGTAGACATCCAGTTGTTGAAAAATCATTAAGAGAAGTTGAATTTATTCCTAATAATACATATATGGATTTAGATAGTAATCGTTTTCATATTATAACTGGTCCAAATATGGCTGGTAAGTCAACATATATGCGACAGGTTGCTGTTATAACATATATGGCTCAAATAGGTTCATTTGTTCCTGCTGATAGTGCTAGTATTAGTATAGTAGATAGGATATTTACTAGAGTTGGAGCAAGTGATGATTTAGCAATGGGAGAATCAACATTTATGGTTGAGATGACTGAGTTATCAAATATATTAGATAATGCTACTGAAAGATCTTTGATAATTCTTGATGAAATAGGAAGAGGTACTTCAACATATGATGGTCTATCTATTGCATGGGCTACAGTAGAATATATATGGGATAAAGATAAAATAGGTGCTAAAACATTGTTTGCAACACATTACCATGAATTAACAGAACTTGGCGAAAATCAAGATGGAATAAATAATTTTTCTGTTGCAGTTAAAGAAAAAGGCGATGATGTTATATTCCTTCGTAAAATAATAGAGGGAGGAGCAGATGAATCCTACGGAATATATGTAGCAAAACTTGCAGGAATACCTAAACCAGTATTACATAGAGCTAAAGATATTTTAAAAAAATTAGAAGAAACAGATATAAGTAAAAAAGCAAAGAAAAACGAGACCAGAGTAATAAATAAAGACATGCAAGTAGATATGTTTAATTATAAATTGGCAGAAGTAGGCAAAATATTAGACAAAATATGTTTAGACGAACTTACCGCAAAAGAAGCATTAGATACATTATATAAACTTAAGGATAAAATGAATTAGAATTTAAACAAAACAGCAACTAAAAAAGAATGCTTGACACATTAAACGATATATGATAGTTTATTAATAATAAAAAAGAAAAGAGGAATAAAATGTTAACTAAAGAGCGTAAAAGTATTGAGGGTATAACACACGTAGAATCTAGAAATAGTCTAGATGGAAGTTTTTACGCTCAAAATACAGCCGAAAATATAAATAGAAGAGTTAGTTATGCTAAATAAAAAAGTATAGCTAGCTTTTTTGCATTTAAGAGGGTATAAGATAAAAAGCATGTTAATATAAAATAAAATAAAAGGGAGAGGAATATGAAAATGAAAAGAGAGAAAAAACAAAAGAAAGGAATATCATTAATAGTACTAATAATTACGATAATAATAATGATAATCTTAGCAGGAGCAATAATATTAACATTAAATAATAGCGGAGTAATAGATAGAGCAGAAGAGGCAAAAGAAGCAAGTGACAGAGCAACATTAAAAGAAGCAGCCAATATAGCATACGGAGAATGGGTGCTAGCAACAGAAATGGACGGGGAGACAAAAAGTGCAGATGAATATGTGAAAGAAAAGCTAAAAGATCAAGGATTTAGTGATGAAGATTTAGGGCTAATATATATAGATGATTCAGGTAAAATATCAACAGCAACAGTGCCAGAAGGATTTGTAGCATCAGACATAGAAGGAGAAAACACAATAGCTGGAGGCTTAGTAATATATGAAGGAACGGAGAAAGTATCAACAGATGCAGATGCAAAAACAACAAGAAATCAATTTGTATGGGTGCCAGTAGATATATCAGAGTTTGAGAGAACAGCATGGTCAAATAATGCACCAACATCAGGACTAGATACAGCATTATATACAGAGCCATATTCATATGATACATCAATAACAGAAGCAAGTGATTTAACTGGAGAATACGCAGAGTATAAAGCAATGAGAGAAAGTGTAGAAAAATATGGAGGCTTTTATATAGGAAGATATGAAGCAGGAAGTGAAACTGAGAGGACAGATGTAGCTAATGGAACAACAAACATGGTAGTAAGAAAAGATGCATATGTATATAACTATGTAGGTTGGGGACCAAGCATGACATCAGTAGTAGGGGATATAATAGATGGTGATAAAAATCAAGGAAAAGGAGCAGTAGAACTATCAAGGAGTTTATATAAAGATAGCACCTCAGTAAAATCAACATTAATATATAGTGTGCAGTGGGATGCAGTATTAAGATTTATAGCAGATAGTGAGCATAATGTAAATAATAGTTCGTCATGGGGAAACCATAGTAATAATACAGATAGAACAAGTGTAAGTCCAAACAGTCCAGCAAAAGCAGGAGCACATGAAAATTGGAAAGCAAAGAACATATATGACCTAGCAGGAAATGTGTGGGAATGGACAATGGAGGCCGGTAGGTCTATTTACCGTGTTTGTCGCGGTGGTTACTACTCGGGCAACGGTTCTTACTACCCAGCGTCTTTTCGTGGCCACGATAGTCCATCTAATTGCGTCAGTCTCAACGGCTTCCGTCTAGCACTTTATGTTATTGTTTAAAAAGCAGAGAGGATGTGTAAATAATTTTGTGTA
>CALXJE010000023.1 GCA_944388545.1 uncultured Clostridia bacterium | reverse complement strand
AATAGATGAATTTTTAAGTAAAATCCATCTATTTAATATAAATTATTTTAAAATATTTTTATTTATTTTACCATTATTGCCCCCAATAAGTGCTGAAATGTGCAATATACCAATCTTCTTGCACACTCCCCGCAACCACTAATTTTGATTCCAAGTCAGTAGTTGGAGTCGCAAAAACAAACAATAAAGTTTTCAAACTTTATTGTTTGTTTTTAATTTATCATATATTATTTATTTAAATAATATACTACTGTAAAAGTTCTCATTCCTATTAATATCCATATTAATGCTTTATTATTTTATATAAATAATTTTATTCATTTCCTTTACCTACAATTTGTCCATAGTTGGTATTCCCTTGTACCTCTCCATAGCAATCACATCCATCTACTGTTCCTAAGTTATTTCCGACTATTCCTCCTACGTTATCTTCACCTATTACATTTCCTTCCACTATAGAATTAGATACTACTCCATAATTATATCCTATTATTCCTCCTACATTTTTTTTACCAGTCACTATTCCCATACAAATTGCAGAATCTATTGTTCCAGAATTGTATCCAGCCACATTTCCTACATTTGATTTACCATCTATAGTAACACTCCCACCTATATTAATATCAGTTATTTTTCCCTCATTCCTTCCTACTAATGCTCCAACATAGTTATTACCATTTACTTCTCCAACATCAATATATGGGCTTATAATTTCAGCATTTTTTCCAACATTTCCAAATAATCCTCTATAATCATATTCACTATTCGTTATTACTAAATTTTGCACCATAAAACCTTTAAAGTCTAATATTCCATCAAAATATCTTTCAGAATTATTTCCAATAGGAACCCAATCATAATATCCTAAATCTAGATTAGCACCTATAACAAAATATGTATCTTTATATGTTTCTCCTTCGTTTACAGTTTTTGCCAAATATGCCAACTGACTTATATCATTAATTTGATATGGTGTCTGCTGTTTACCGTTTCCACCTCCAAAATCAGTAGCAACTTGTTTTTCCCATTGTGTAATTGTTTCCTCTTTTCCTGGCTCTATATCTTCATCAGGTATTGTCGGTTTTTCTTCCACAATTATATTTCCATCATCTGTTATTGTTAGATTTCCTAATTCTTCATCACTAAATCCCTGTTCTTTTAACTTTTCTTTCACATACTCATCTGCACTTCTTGTTTCTCCATCCATCTGTTTTGCTAAAAACCATTCTCCATATGCCATATTTGCAGCCTCTTTTAGTGTTACTTCATTCATTTTTTTCGTTGCTTCTTGCGCTCTTCCTATTACAGAGCTATTATTTAATGTCAATATTATTGTTCCCGCTAATATTATCATTACTATTATTGTTATTATTAACACTATTAGTGATATACCTTTCCTTTGTTTTTTATCTCTTTTCATTTTCATATTACCTCTTTTTTAGTTATTTTTTATGCAATTATATTATTTCACATACTATACAAACTTCTTTATTTTTTTTAAACATTTTATATATTTTTATCCTCAATATTATTTGTTTTTAGTTTATCATTTACTATTTCTCTAAATAATATATATACTGCTGCAAAAGTTGGTATTCCTATTAATATTCCCATTACTCCACCTATGTTTCCACCAATAACTAAAGCTACTAAAACCCAGAAACCAGATATTCCTATTGAAGTTCCCACTACTTTAGGATATATTATATTTCCTTCTAACTGCTGAAGTACAATTATATATACTATAAACCAAAAGGCTTTCATAGGACTTATCATAAGTAATATAAATACTCCTGGGACTGCTCCAATAAATGCTCCAAATATTGGAATAAGTGCTGATACTCCTACACATATACTTATTATTATAGCATATTCCATTCTGAATATAACCATACCAATATAACAAAGTATTCCTAATATGAAAGCCTCTGTAATCTGGCCTGATACAAATCCTGTAAATGTTTTATTAAATACACCACTTGCCTTTACAAGATAATCTGCTTTCTTTTTAGGTAAAAATGCATAGCTAACTTTCTTTAAACTTCCACATAGCCTTTCTTTATCTAATACCATATATATAGCAAGTATTATACTAAGTACAAAGTTGAAAATTCCCGATGCTACTCCAGTGGTAAATTTAAATGTACCTGCCACAATGTCTTCAAGAGTGAGTCCAAGTTCAGACAATGTATTATTTGTGTAAGTTATTATATCATTTACAACATCATCTGTTATTCCAAATTTATCCTTTTGTTCATATATGAATTTTTTACAAGATTCTATATATGAAGGTATATTATTAGCTATTCCCTTTATATTATCAATAAGCTCTGGCATAATAAATGTTGTAAGCAGAGCAATTGCAAGTAATATGCATATTATTGAAAATAATATTGCCGTTATTCTTCTTCCTTTAAATATCTTTTTACTATTCTTTGTTTTACTATCTTTAGGCTCTTTTTTCTTATCATTTTTTTCTTTCTTGCTATCTTTTTTCTCTTTTGGAGTTAATATTCTTTCAAAGAACTTAGTAGGTATATTTATTACAAATGCCATTGCCAGTGCGACTAAAATAACTTTAGTCTGAGACAATATCCAGGATAAAAACATCCATATTTTTTCAGTATAAAATATAATAAGTATTAACAATATTATGCATATTGCAAGCCACAATATTTTTTTAAATATATCTTTTTCTTTCAACTAACTCACAACTCCTCTATTATCATATTCATCAAATATATTTCCTACTATTTCTTCTAATATATCTTCAATAGTAACAATTCCAACTACATGTTGTTTATCCATAACAATTGCCATAGCGATTCTTTTTTCTTGCATATCCTTAAAAACATCATCTATTTTATCAGTACTATTTACAAAATACGGATTTCTCATTAACTCTCTAATATTTAATCCTTTTCCTTTTATTTCAGAATAAGATACTATTATATCCTTTACATTAAGTATTCCTACAATACTATCTAATTTATCATAATATACAGGCATTCTAGTATATTTATTTTTTTTAATAGAATTTATTATACTATTTATATTACCATTGATATTTACAGCTACAACATCTTCTCTTTTTGTCATTATTTCTGATACTTCAATATCATTAAATTTAAATATATTATCTATTAAATCCTTTTCACCTTTTTCAATAGCACCTTTATTTAATCCCTCTGCAATCATTATTTTAATATCTTCTTCAGTTATACTACTTTCTTCTTTTTCCTTTATTTCAAATAATTTACATACACCATTTGTTGATTTTGTTAATATCCAAACAAATGGATAAGCAATTTTAGATAAAACTGTTATACTTCCTGCCATAAATTTAGATATTTTTTCTGGAGAATTCATTGCCATTCTTTTGGGAACAAGTTCTCCAAATACCAAAGTAAAATATGATAATATAATTGTAACTATTATAACAATTATAGTTTTTAATACTGACATAGATATATCTAAGTAATATAGTTTTTCTACAATATAATCTGCAAAAGTCTCCGCAGCAAAGGCACTTGCTAAAAATCCTGCTAAGGTAATTCCTATTTGAATAGTTGCAAGAAAAGAACTCGGATTATCAAGTAATCTTTTTATTTTTATATATTTTTTATTTCCTTTTTCTGCTTCTTTATCGACTTTATTTTTATTAAGTGATAAGAATGCTATTTCCGATGCTGCAAATAAAGCATTTACTCCTATTAAAACTACAAGAAGTAATAACTGTATTACCAAAATATTCACCTCTTTACACATTTTATCATATATACCATAAATCTTCTACATTAAAAACTTTTATTTATATTTTTCATAATCATCTTCTATACTTCCAACTATCTGCTCAATTATATCTTCCATCGTAACTATACCTATAGCTATATCTTCTTTAACTATTATTGCCATATGCTCTTTATTTTTCTTCATTTCATTAAATAGTAAATCAAGTCTTCTTCCACTTGATACATTAAAGCAAGGATTAACATGTTTTTTAGTAATTATCTTTCTATTAGAAATCATACTTTTTAATATATTCTTTATGTTAATTATACCAACTACTTTTCTAATATCTGAGTCATAAACAGGCATTCTAGTGTATCCATAATTAATTATTTTTCTTTTTATTTCCTCTTTAGAACTGTTTATATCTAACATTACTACATTTTCAATATCTATCATTATATCTTCTACTGTCATTTCATCTAGTTTTAAAAAATTAGAAATTATGGTGCTGTCTTGCTTTGAAATAACTCCCTTATTTTGACTAATTTCAACTGTTTTTTTCATTTCACTATCTTTATATGATATTTTTTCTTTTCTATCTACATCAAATATTCTCATTATAACATTCTCTGTCATTCTCATAAATTTAGTTATAGGAGAAAATATCTTCGAAGTAAAATAGATAAAATTTACTGTACTTAGAACTATTTTGTCTTTTTTCTTTATAGCTATAGATTTAGGCACTGTCTCTGCAATTATATATAATGTATATGCAAGTAATATTGTTGAAACAAGTATTATAAAATATTTAAGTAAATATGCTGTTCCATCAAAATCAATTTTAATATTTCTATATATAGGCATTGCCACTATTTCTACTATAAGGGCACTAATCCATAGACTACAAAAACTAATACCCGATTTTATTGATGATATAAAAGTACTACGATTTTTAAGTATTTCCTTTAATCTTTTAAGTTCATTTACATTTTTTATATCTGAAAGTTTTAATTTCTTTTCATTTATAGAAAGATAAGCTGTCCCTATAGCACTCATATATCCCATTATTATTACAAGAAAAATACTTGTTAGTATCTCTAAATATATCATTTGTTAGTCACACCTATCTATTTTACATATTCATTTAAAGGTCTTACTCTATATTTCATTTCTCCCATTTTATCTGTAGTAACATATCCTGAGTCTGCATTTATAACGTCAGGAATTCTGTTTACTATACTTGCACAAGTAAGTTCTACTGTACTTGGTCTATTAATTACAAGAGTAGTATCTGGTTCACCATATATTGTCCATTCATTTTTATCAAAATCTTCTTTTGAATAAACCTTTCCTATACATTCCGTTTCAAGAATTATTCCTTCTTTAGTTGTAGTTGTTACTACTGCACTCATTCCAGTTGCAATACCTTTTTTTACTGTCATACCTAATGTAGATGACTCTATATCTTCACTATGAATTTGTGGAACGCATTTTTGAGTTTGACTTTCTACAGTTAGTCCTAACTTATCGCATAACCAACCATTTACATTCCACATGTATGAAGGTGCATATTCTCCTTTATTTATAACTTCCTGTCTAGCTTCATCTGATATATTATCAGCACTTGCAACTTCTTTTTCAAATTCTTCAAGTGTTAAACCTGCTCCATGTGCCCTTGCAAGAGCAATACCATAATCTTCTACATTATAACTTGAACTTCCCTTTATTTTAGTTATATTGTGGGTAGAACCAGCTATTGTACTAATTAAATTTCCCCAATAAGCATCTTGATACCCACTTCCTGAAATTGTGCAACCTTTTTCTTTTGCAAGCTTGTCTATTTTTTCTGTTATACTAGGATTAGAATTACTTGGATAAAAAGCTTCTTCACAAGTCGTAATTGCATTAATTCCAAGTTTTGCACATAAATATAATGCATCCTCAACATCCTTTATTAAACTCATTGTTGTAACAATACAAATATCTGGTTTTGTCTCTATAAGCATAGCCTCTGCTTTACTTGCGTCTACTACTTTTACATTCTTTTTTTCAGTTCCTAATATGTCTCCTATGTCTTTTCCTACTATTTCTGGATTTACATCAACTGCACCTACTATTTCTGCTCCTTTCTCATATACATATCTCATAGTATATAATGCCATTTTTCCAGTTCCATATTGAACTACTTTTATTTTTCTATCCATAAATATCACTCTCCTATAGAATGTATTATATACCATATAAACTATTTTCAGCAATAGTTTATATTAAAATATTATATGATTTTACAAATAAATATAAAAAATAGAAGTAATATGTCTTAACTACTTCTTATTATATAACAATAGATTATCAATTCAAATTTTTACCTTCTTAGTATTGACATTATAAAAATATTAATGTATACTAAATAAGCATTAGTTTTATGGCGACGTAGCTTAGTTGGCTAGAGCAATCGGTTCATACCCGATAGGTCGTTGGTTCAAGTCCAACTGCCGCTACCAGCGGACAGTGTCCGCAGTCAAGATCGCTTATTTATCGAGATAGGCGATCTTTTTGTTGTCCGGAAGCAAATATCCATTTCAGCAGCTGCTACCAGTCGTAATGGCGACACCGGATATCGTAACTCACAATAAGTCGGTTGCGATATTTTTATATCTGAAAAAATACCTATTTCGCCAGATTCTGTTAATTTGTTGGAGCATTTCTTGGAGAATGATAAAGAAAAATTATCGGTAACCAAAGAGAGACATGAACATCTGGACAAGTGTGAACACATGAAATTCACGGAACCGGACATGTAGGCGTTGAGAAAGTGGTACAAATATTAAAAGCTTAAAAAGAAAAATTGCGGGCTGCCAGTAGGTAATCAAGGTGAAAATCAAAGCCTTTGAAAAAGGTCGGCTTTTTTGCTTTGAAACTCTTCCTGGGTCCGGACGCCGGATTGATAG
>CALXJE010000022.1 GCA_944388545.1 uncultured Clostridia bacterium | reverse complement strand
TTGGCTAATATAAATGCAAAAAGACCAAATATAAAGAAAAATATGTTTAAAAGTTTGTTAAATGATAAAACCTTAATTGAGGTTTTATCAAATATTACAAGTTGTAACAATCGATGATATTTCCGTGCTAACTTATTAAATTATATTGACAAATTTTAACTAATAATATAACATTAAGATATATACTTAAGTGATAAGAGGTAGATACATATGGTAAATAAAAATACAATTATTGCCATTATTTTAATAATGGTTGCTATTACATTAATTGGCCTTGGTGTAGTAATAGCATTAAAAGATTTACAAAGTCCAACTACAGAGGATGACTCTATTGAAAGATTATATGTAGTTGAAGCAAATAATGCATATGGAGTAATGAATTCAAACGGTAAAGTAATAGCTAATCCGCAATTTACAAAGATTGCTAGGATAAACAACATTCTTTACTTAAAAGCTGAAAACGCAAGTTATTTATACAATCTTTTAACAAAGGAAACAATAACTCTTGATGGGTTTGAAACTGATATATTATATGTAAAAGGTGAAGATGGTTTTTTAGATAAATATATATTACAATACGGAACAACAGATCAAGATGCTATTTATAGGATAATAGATTCTACTGGAAATAAGGTAACTGAAAAAGATTTTACATCTATAAGTTCTATATATGAATTTTTAGAAATTACACCACCTTATGACTATTTTGTTCCTAAACAAGTTTCTGAAACATCTTTGACTGCAAGTGATGTAACTTATACTTTATCCTATCCTACTACAGATGGAAAAAGTCAATACATAATAAGAAAAAATGAAAATGGTGTAACGAAATATGGTATTGTCGATGAAAATAACAAACAAATTGTAGAACCTACATTTGATAAGATAGAACAAATACAAGATTCAAATAAAGCCTGTATGGCCACAAAAGGTGACCTAGAATATGTAATATTAGATAATGGTACATCTATTGAAACCGAACAAGGCTTTGAATTCGATTATAGTGAAGATGGATATGTAATACAAAAAAGAGGAACAACTGCAAATAAAATATATAATCTAAATGGTGATGTAATAGTAGATAGAATATTTACTTATCCCGCTGAACTAGTAACATTAAATAGTGCAAATGCAAAATATTTATTATTGCAAGACGAAAAAACATCTTTATGGAGTATGTATAACATGGATACAGCACAAAAATTAGATGTAGAATTTAGTAACTTAGTTGTAGACTATTTATATAACAAAGATGTTAATGTAATTAATACATCATTTATATATAAAAATGCGTCTTCATTAATAGGAGTAGATTTAAGTAGTTTTGAAACTTTTAATATAAACATTGTATATTCTGTTGTAGCTCCACTTGAATCAGGATTTAAAATAGATATTGCAGATAAAACAGAACAACAATCAAATTCATAAAAAATTTTGAGTTTATGATAATATTCATAAACTCAATTTTATTACCTAACAAAAGAAGCCTGCATATCTGCAAGCTTCTAATTTTATGGAGCTGAAGGTCAGAATTGAACTGACGACCTGCTGATTACAAGTCAACTTACAAAATCACACACTACACATACGTATTTTTAGCACTTCTACTCGCCTCTTTATGTAATTAATATCTATAGTCATCTGCTACTATTTTGAAGTATTATAGCACGATAAAAATCATAATTCAATATTCAGCAAGTATTTTTTCAAAATGTAAACGCTGACATATAGGCATTTTATTACTTTTTTATATGTAATATTTTACACTACATATCTTTAATATAAATACTAGTAAAATAGTATGTAATATATAATTAGTTAGTTTTTGCTAAACATACATACATTTTGTTTGCAAAAATATTTGTCTATGGTATTATATAAATATATAAAAGAAAAGAGGTGAATATATGGGAAAGGATAATAAATATAATCTAGTATTAGGTTTAATGATATTCTTCTTTATATTATTTGTAGGTGTATGCTTGGCTTATGGATTAAGTTATATGGCTTATAATAAGACTAACTCAAATGAAATTAAAGAAAATGAAAAAAATGATATTACAGTCCAAGAAGAAACAACTAATACACCAAACAATTCTAATATAATATATCCATTAGATATAAGTCTAGAAGATGATGAAATATCTGATATTATAGCTATGTTGGAAGCAAAAATTAAATTTGTAACGCCATCTGATTATTACACTGATAATTTTAATAATTCTCAACTTATTAGTGCAGGTCTTTTATTTTATGTTAATGACAATCCTCAAAGAGAATATACTGGATATATACAATCTGACGAATTAACACCTGTAATAAAGAAATATTTTGGTGTAGAAAACATAACTTATGAAAAACAAGCCTATGATGAACCTCTTTGGGGAACAACTAAAGCTTTATTTATAAAAAAAGCTGAATATACTGATAAATCGACTTTAAGAGTATATATTGATATGATAGAAACTGCAAGATTTGAAAATAGCGAAAGTATAACAAAAGATACATATACACAAGATATGTTAGAAGCAAAACTTATTGCTACAATCAAATTAAATGCTGATGGTTCATTTGTTTTAGCTAATTATGGTTATTCTGAAAAGGATTTATATAATAAATAAGTTTAGGCTATACATAACTAATCTATAAATTATCGCATTGTCACGCAAAAAACATATATATTAATAAAATTTCGGGAGGTATCCCTAGAGAAATAATTAGATACCTCCCCCTACACATATACTATATATTTTAAAATTTAAGTATCAACTATTTACGTGACAACGTAAATAGTCTTTGCTTTATATTGTTAATATCAAGATTATCAGCACATAAAGAAAAAACATTTTGAAATTGCACTTGTATTACTACTTTATTGTTTCGGCACTTATTCCCTGTGCTTGTTTAAAGATTAAAAATTCTTGAAATGAATCAGATAGTTTATTTGTTTCTATCTCTTTAATAATTCTAACTCTACCCATTACAATTTCCTCATTTAAAATAGTAAGCATTATTGTGTTATAGATATTATAGTTAAAGAGTCTAGTCAGTTGTCGCTTTTTGCGTATTTTAAGCAATGTTTTTGCTTGAATATTTTCTTGCGACAAAAGTAAACAAAAGAAGCCTGCATATCCGCAAGCTTCTAATTTTATGGAGCTGAAGGTCAGAATTGAACTGACGACCTGCTGATTACAAGTCAGCTGCTCTACCAGCTGAGCTACTCCAGCACGATATGGTGACCCGTAGGAGAGTCGAACTCCTCACTCCGCCGTGAAAGGGCGATGTCTTAACCGATTGACCAACGGGCCATCATGGTGAGCTATCCGCGATTCGAACGCGGGACAACTTGATTAAAAGTCAAGTGCTCTGCCAACTGAGCTAATAGCCCTTAACATATCGCCATAATAGTTTACAATATTTACACTAATATGTCAAGTCTTTTTAAACTTTTTTGTAAACTTTTGATTAATTTTGATTAATTTATTATGTATATCATTGTTTTTAAATATTCCTTTTTTTATTCTATTGTTTTTTATTTTCTAATATGATAATATTTATATTAGAAAATGAAGGAGAAATTTATGAAAATATTTAATAAAGATATTAAACCTATGTATATAATAATTCCAATAGCATTAATAATTATTATATCATTTATTACTATATTTATAATAATTAAAAATAAAGATATAGAAAATGATCATTACAAAACAAAAAAAATTGAAAATGCTAAAGAAATACAAATAGAAATTCCTGAAGGAGCGTATTTATCTGAAATAGCAAACATATTAAATGAAAACGGAATAATAAAATACCCTAATAAATTTATAGAATTTGCAACTAGAGAAGGTAATAGTAACAAATATAAATATGGTGTATTTTATCTAAATGTTAATATGTCATATGAAGAAATTAGCGAAGCCCTTCAACAAGTAGGTGATCCTACTAACTCTGTAAAAATAACTGTTCCTGAAGGATATGAACTAAGACAAATAATAGAATTATGTGTTAAAAATGGAATTGGAACTGAAGAAGGCTTTAAAAACACAATACTAAATTCTACTTTTGATTATTGGTTTTTACAAGATCTAGATAAATCAGAAGTTTATTTGGAAGGATATTTATTCCCTGCCACTTATACATTCTCAAAAGATGCTTCTGAAGAAACCGTATTAAAACAGATGTTAGACAAGTTTGATTCTATTTTTTCTGAAGATATGAAATCAAGATGTAATGAACTAAACATGTCAGTTCATGAAATAATAACACTTGCTTCAATTGTAGAACGAGAAGCTGCAAATGATACTGAAAGAGATATTGTTGCATCTGTCTTTTATAATAGGCTAAACAGCGAAACATATCCTTACCTAGAATCTTGTGCAACAGTTCAATATATTTTAAAAGAAAGAAAGCCTGTATTATCAAATGAAGACACTAAAATAGATAGTCCATATAATACATATAAAAATCCTGGATTACCGCCAAATCCAATAGCATCACCTGGACTAGAATCAATAAAAGCTACTTTATATCCAGCAACAACAGATTATTTATTCTTTGTTTTAGGAAATGACGGAAAACATGTATTTAGTAAAACATATGATGAACATTTAGCTGCAATATCAGAAATAAGAGGAGACTAACTCCTCTTATTATTATATTCCAGCTATTTCATTAGCTATGTTAATATACTGCTTAATTGTTAATTCCTCTGCTCTAGCTGTATCTGGTATATTATTTTTATCTAGTATTTTCTTTAAATCCTCTTTTTTAATACTTAAAACATTACTATTTTCAATAGAATTAATTAGTTTCTTTCTTCTTTGAGCAAAAGAAGCTTTTATAAGTTTAAAAAATATTTCTTCGTTTTTTGCATCATATCGTTTTACTAAACATATTTTAATAATAGATGATGTAACCTTTGGGGATGGCAAAAATGAAGTATTAGGCACATCAAATAGTTTAATAGCTTCTCCATAGTATTCTGTATTAATCGTTAGCATTCCATAATCTTTGCTCTTAGGCTTTGATATTATTCTATCTGCTACTTCCTTTTGAACCATTATAGTCATACTTTTTATATAGCAAGACTCCTCAAAAATTTTGAACATGATTGGCGTTGTTATGTAGTAAGGCAAATTAGCAATTAACTTTACACTATCTAAACTAATGTTATTTTGTTTTAGTATATCATTTATATTGACTTTTAAAATATCCTTATTTATTAAGATAAAATTATTTCTATTTTTAAATCTATCTTCTAAAATATTTATCATATCTTCATCAATCTCAAACGCAATCACTAATTCCGATTTGTCTAACAATTTTTCTGTCAAGTTTCCAAGTCCTGGACCTATTTCAATTATTACATCATCTGAATGTATATCAGACATTTCAATAGTTTTATCAATAATATTTTCATCTACTAAAAAATTTTGACCAAATTTCTTTTTAGCTCTAATACCATAAAAGTTTAACATATTATTAGTTTTTTCTTTTAAATTCATCTTTACCTTCCTTTATAATATTAAAAGCATTATGATTAAATCACAATGCTCATAAATATCTAATTATTAAAATTAAAAATGTCCAGCTGATAATAGTTTGTTTCTAGCAGCTACTACCTTTTTGCCGTAATACCAAGATGTTGCTGTGTTTCCATTTGCCAAATATTTTTTATAACTTCCATCTCCTCTGTTATACGAATTCAATGCATGAAGTTCTAATGTTGATCTATCTGATACTGATTTTCCCCATGATTTAAAATATCTTGCTAAGAAAAAGGCTCCTGCTTGAATATTTTGATAAGGATCTAAGAAATTAGTAACTCCTAACTGCCTTGTTAAATACGCATGATTACCTTTGTTTATTTGACATAGGCCATAATCGTTAGTTGAACTTATTTTGTTTGGCTGAAATCCGCTTTCTACATACATCATAGCTAAAAACAATTCATATTGCACCCCATATTTTGAAGCCATATTATATGCATATATTTGTAATTCTTTACTTAATTTTATATTATATTGTTTAAAACCTGCTTTTGCAACTAAATCGTTAGAATTAACTCTTGACGTATTTGATCTAGAAACAGTTGGAATAGCTGTTCCTACATCAATTATTTGAGGTACAGCTTCTTTTGAAATCTCTTCATTAATTAATTTTCTTGCTACTTCTTTTTCGTTTTCGTATTTTACAACATAAGTTGATACCTTCTCACCTTGTTGCCCTTGTTGAACTACTTTAGTAGTACCTCTTGTCATAGATGCATTACTTTTTTCCTGCTTTGCATAATCAATATACTGTATTTCTTCTACTATTTTTTCTACAATATTTTCGCTTGCCATTTCATAATATGCATTTTTATCAAGATATGCCACATCTTCATCTTCTGAATATATTCTTATTACCATATCGTCTTTAAGTCTATTATCCATTCCTGGAGTAACAATAGCCTTTTCATCTATATGAATTTTGTTTTGCATAAGCAATCCTTCAACTGTGTTTGACATGGTTTTAATATTTTCTATTTTCCCATAATAATCAATTGTTATATCTTTAGTTTGAAATTTTATTACAACAAGTCCTAAAGTAACAAATACTAATATACATGTGAGCATTACAAATATTTTTCTTACCATGTATATTTTATCTTCATTCACAAATATTCCTCCTTACGATTATATCGTGATGCTACTATTATACTATACTGTTTTTTCTTTGTCAAATCAGTTCGACATTTTATAAATATGTTTTACAATAGTATTGTCCTGTTTTAAGGCATAAATACTCTATATTACATTTATATAATATATGTATTATATATATTCTTATTTATTAAGTTTATATTACAGTATATTGTAACAAATATATTGTAATCCACTCTATTTAATGGTAAAATATATTATATTTTAAATAGTTAAGGAGGTTATTAAATGATTGGTTGGATTATTTTAGTTATCGTTGTTATTCTAATTCTTTTTGTAATAGGAATTTACAACAAATTAGTGTCTTTAAGACTACGTGTTAAAAATGCATGGGCTCAAATAGACACTCAATTAAAAAGAAGATTTGACTTAATCCCAAACTTAGTAGAAACTGTGAAAGGTTATGCTAAACATGAAGAAGGCACTTTAGAAAAAGTAATAGAAGCAAGAAATAAATATGTTAGCGGAGGATCTGTAAATGATGCCGCTATTGCAAGTAATGAACTTTCTAATTGTCTTAAATCAATATTTGCTTTAGCAGAAGCTTATCCAGATCTTAAAGCAAACGAAAATTTTAACTCATTACAAATTGAACTTACCGGCACAGAAGATAAAATAGCTTTCGCTAGACAATTCTATAATGACACTGTTCAAAAATACAATGAATCTATTGCTGTGTTCCCTAATAATTTGCTTTCAGGAATGTTTGGATTTAAGGAAGAAGAATTTTTCAAAGTTAATTCTGAAGAAGAAAAAGAACCTGTTAAAGTTCAATTTTAATTTAGGAGAATAATTTATGATTTTAGAAGAAGTAAGAAAAAACAAAATTTCATCATTTTTTATAGTTTCTATTTTTATAATAGTAGTAATGGTAGGAGTATATGCAATATGTATGTATTTTGATTTAGGTATTTTCTCAATTGTTTTTGCTCTTACTTTTTCTATAATTCCTGCTCTTATATCATATTATAATTGTGATAAAATGGTTTTGGCATTAAATGGTGCAAGACCAGCAACTCCTGAGCAAGACTTACTTGTTGATACTATATTAGAAAATTTATGTATAGCATCTGGATTGCCTAAGCCTAAACTATATATAATTGCAGATAATGCTGCTAATGCTTTTGCGACAGGTAGAAATCCTGAAAACGCTGTAATATGTTTGACTACTGGAATTATAGAAAAGCTAGATAAATATGAACTTGAGGGCGTCATAGCCCACGAATTATCACATATAAAAAACTATGATATTCTACTTTCTACTATTGTTTCTGTATTTGTAGGGCTTGTTGTTATATTATCAGACTTTTTCTCTAGATGGTTCTTTTTCGGAGGTTCAAGAAGCAATAACGATAATAAAGGTGGAAATGCAATTCTTGCACTTATATCAATAGTGTTCCTTATTCTTTCACCTATATTTGCTACATTAATGCAACTTGCAATATCTAGAAAAAGAGAATACTTAGCCGATTCATCGGCTGTTGAAATAACTAGAAACCCTGATGGTCTTATTAATGCATTAATTAAAATATCTGAAGATCCTTCAGTTTTAAAAACTGCAAATAAATCAACAGCGCATTTATATATCATAAACCCATTTAAGCAAAAGAGAAATAAAGATAATTTATTCTCTACTCACCCAAGCATTCAAAACAGAATAAATGCACTTAGAAATATAA
This sequence comes from uncultured Clostridia bacterium, assembly GCA_944388545.1. GTDB lineage: Bacteria > Bacillota > Clostridia > TANB77 > CAG-465 > CALXJE01. The sequence continues at coordinate 59,589 of CALXJE010000022.1, read as the reverse complement.
AATAGTAATGGAGGTAATTTATGGCTAGAGGATTTGAAATTTGTAAGGGTTATGAAGATAAAAATATCAATTTACCAAAAAGACAAACAACTCATTCTGTAGGTTATGATATAGAAGCTGCTGAGGACACTTTAATACCCTCATTATTTAAATTAGCAAATAATAATTCTGAAATTTTAAATAAACCTACTCTTATAAAAACGGGTATTAAGGCCTTTTTTGAGACAGATGAAGTAATGTATTTATTCAATAGATCTAGTGGACCTTCTAAAAGAGGGCTAGTTACCGCAAACAGTGTAGGTGTATTTGAATGTGACTATTATTCAAATCCTAGTAACGATGGCGAAATATTGGTAAGTATGTACAATTTTTCAAATGAAGATATAATTGTAAAAAAAGGTGAACGTATTGCTCAAGTAGTATTCCAAAAGTTCTTAACTATAGATAATGATATTTCAACTGGAACACGTTTAGGTGGTTTTGGCAGTACAGATAAATAGGAGAGATAAATTTTACTTTATCTCTCCTATTTATTAATACTAAGATGTTATGTATTTTATATAATCTGATATAGCTTCTGCTATATCTTCACATTTTTCTGTTGCATCAAAATCCCAAACTATAGTTTTTAAGGTTTCACTTCTATAATAATTAATTATCGGCTCCGTCATTTCTACATATTCAAAGTACCTTGTGCTCACTGCCTCTTTGGTATCGTCTTTTCGATGTTCCAATTTTGAACCACATTTATCACAAATATTTTCGATTTTAGGCACTTTAAATCCGTTTAAGTTGTATATTTCTTTACAATTTGTGCAAACTCTTCTACCCACAGCTCTACTTAATACTTCCTCTTCAGATATATTTAAGGCTATAATAATATCTGGAATAAATAAGTTTTCTATCATAAATTGATTCTGAATAAGAGTTCTAGGATACCCCTCTAGAATGAAATTGTCTTTCCCAAGCAAATGTTTTTTCATTACATTGTTTACATCATGGTCTGGAAGTAATCTTCCAGTTTTGATATTTAACCCGTTTTTCTCTAATTCGTTACTACACCCGATAACTTCAAATCCAATTTTTTTAGATAACAGTTTTACTATGGTTCCCTTCCCTGAATTATTTGCTCCGATCACAATAATCTTCATTTTAAATAGCCTCCTTAATATTAATTTTGGATTTTCAAATTATTCCTGAACATTATATCATTTATTTTACAATAAAACAAGCATTTAGGCAAACACCTAAATGCTTAATTATATTTTAATTTATTATGTGTCTATTGGGATATATTTTAAGTTGAAAACAAGATCTTAAATCTGAGGTACCTTATATAAGTCTTGTTAAATGATATTTTTCTATCTATATCGCCCTCCCTTCTTATGTTTGTAATTATATACTAGTTTTATGAATTTTTTATGAACAAGATATGTTTATTCAGTAATTAATTTATTATTTTTTGATACATCAAGTTCAAAATAAAATTTTATACCATTTTCAACGTTTTCTACACCATATTTATTATTATGCTTAATAATAATAGCTTTTACTAGTGCTAATCCTATTCCAGTTCCTCCATCTTCTCTATTTCGTGATTTATCTAGTTTATAGAATCTATCCCATAATTTGTTTAATTTATCTTCTGGAATTTGAATACCTGTATTAAATACTGTAACTCTTACTTTATTATCTTCTGCAACATTTTCAACAGTAACCTCAATTATATTTTTTTCATCTACGTGTTTAATTGCATTAGTCATATAATTTGTTAATACTTGATCTATCATGAATTCATCACCAATAACTATAGTATCAGGATTATTCTTTAATATAACATTTATATTTTTGCCCTGTGCCATTACCTTTGTTTTCTTAATGACACTATTTACTAATTTAACTATATTAAACTCTTTCATGTCGGGTTCTTGACTACCATACTCAATTTTAGACAATGTTAACAATTGTTGTACTAGTTTATCCATTTTTTCAGCTTCGTCCAGTATTACTTCACAGTAATAGTCTCTACTTTCTTTATCTTCTGCAACATTTTCAACTAACCCTTCTGCATAGCCTTGTATTAAAGCTATAGGTGTCTTAAGTTCATGAGATACATCTGATAAGAACTGCTTTCTCATTTCATCAACTTTTGATTTCTTTTCTATATCTTTTTCTAGTTCTATATTTGCCTCTTGAAGGTCTCTAATAGTAGCTTCTAGTTTTTCGGATAGTACATTTATATTACTACCTAATATGCCAAGCTCATCTTCTGTTTCTCCCACATATTTTTTACTAAAGTCCAAATTAGCCATTCTTTGTGAAATATTACTTAACTCTTGTATTGGTTTAGTAAATTCTTGAGAAACTACAAATGCAATAGCTCCTCCTAATAAAATTGATATAACACCAATTATCAATAAAAATTCATTTGATATTTTTGCACTTTCCTCAATTGTTTCTACAGATGATCTTAACGTTAATATATTTCCATTATCTAAAGTTGCATTAAGTATTATAAAGTCAGAATTTAACTTATCTGATGAATATAGATCTATTACATATTTAGTATTTCTCTCTAACTCCTCTTTAAAGGTGTAGTTTACAAATGCTTCTAATTGACCAATTGCATAATTTAAGTCAGAAAGTGATAACCTATATGAAAATCTTTGTTCTGTATCATTTTCTTTATTAAACTCCATTGGCTTTCCAGAATTATATATTAAATTCCCTTCACTATCAACTATAGTGATATTTACATTTTTATTTTCACCTATTTTTTCCAATTCCATTTGTAATTTTTCATCACTAATATCCGTTGCCTTATTATAATATCTATTTATAGTTTTATAATCTTTAACAAGTTCTTCTTTTTTATTTCCAATATAATAATCATCCAATATGAAAGTATTAAGTAATAAATATAAAACTATTATAAATATTATTGTTCCTGATATTGTTACAAATAACTTATTACTAATTGATTTTTTCATACTTATTTCGCTCCAAATTTATAACCTACTCCTCTTATAGTTTGAATTAAATTACCTTTTTTACCTAATTTTTTTCTAAGTTTTTTAATATGACTGTCTATCGTTCTAGTTTCACCATAATAATCATATTTCCAAACATCGTTAATAATTTTATCTCTTGATAAGGCTATTCCCTCATTTAATATCATATATTTTAAAAGTTCAAACTCCATAAGAGTAAAATCTATATTTTTTTCTTCTATAGTTACAGTTCTTGCTTCTGTATCTATTTTTATTCCTTGATACTCTATATATTTTGCAATATCTGTTTTAGTACGTTTTAATAAAGCCTCTACTCTTGCAACTAATATTTTTGGACTAAAAGGTTTTGCTATATACTCGTCCACTCCCAGCTCAAACCCAAATAATTCATCATGTTCTTCCCCCCTTGCTGTTAGCATTATTACTGGTATATTAGAGGTATATCTAATTGTTCTTAATGTACTCCAACCGTCCATATTAGGCATCATAACGTCTAAAAGTATTAAATCTAATTTGCTACCTTCTTGTTCGAATACTTCTATTGCTTTTTTTCCATCTTCTGCTTCTAATACTGTATATCCTTTTTGTCCTAAAAAATCCTTAAGCAACTTTCTTATTCTACTTTCATCATCTACTACTAATATTTTTACATCAGACATTCTATATCCTCTCCCTTTACTTTAAACTATTATATACTTTTTTAGTTCTTATGTCTACCTATAATACGGTAATATGTGCAAAATGCATAATAAAATTATGATATACATCTCTTACTTTATATATTTTACTTGGTTTTTATGGTTGCATTGTCTCTTTTAAGTGAACGTATTGTGAATTTAATCAAGTATTTCTTCACTTCCTGAATTTGCAATATCTTTATTACTATGGTTATTTTCCGGACTACAATATTCTTGATTTAATGCTCTTTGAGTTGCTATTGTTATAAGGTTTCCTCCTACGAGCTGAAGAAAATTACCTATCCCATTTATTTCATCAATTGATAAATTTTTAGAAATTCCAATAGCAATTATAGCTGCAATTATAAGCATTTGTTCTGGATCTGTACAATTAAACCACTCCATATATAAAAAACTCCTTTACAAATATACTATATCTATATGTAAAGAAGTTTTATATTATTTATATTAAGCTTTTCTTGAAGCTCTTAATCTTTCAGTCGGATCTAATATTTTCTTTCTTAATCTTATACTTTCTGGTGTAACTTCTACTAACTCATCATCTGCTATAAATTCTATTGCTTGCTCTAAAGAAAGTTGTTTATATGGTACTAATTTTAATGCATCATCACTTCCTGACGCTCTAGTATTAGTTAAATGTTTTTCTTTACAAACATTTACAGTCATATCTTCACTTCTAGAATTTTCTCCAACAATCATTCCCACATAAACTTCTACACCTGGTCCTATAAATAAAGTTGCTCTTTCTTGTGCGTTAAATAATCCGTAAGTAGTAGATTTACCTTTTTCAAAAGCAATAACAACTCCTCTTGATCTTGTTACAACTTCACCTTTATCTGGTTCATATCCACCAAATATATGATTTATTATACCCGTTCCTTTTGTATCCGTTAGAAATTCATTTCTATATCCTATTAATCCTCTAGCTGGAATTTTAAATTCTAATCTTGTATATCCAATTTGCGATGGAGAAGGTGTCATATTTATCATTTCTGCTTTTCTGTTTCCCATCTTTTCCATTACGCTACCAATATATTCTTCTGGAACGTCTATTGTTGCTATTTCTATCGGTTCACATTTTATATTATTTATAGTTTTATATACAACTGTAGGTTTAGAAACCATAAGTTCATAGCCTTCTCTTCTCATGTTCTCTATAAGAATAGATAAATGTAATTCTCCTCTACCATATACTTTAAAACTATCAGGACTATCAGTTTCTTCTACTCTTAAAGATACATTTGTTTCTAATTCTTTAAATAGTCTATCTCTTAAATGTCTAGATGTAATAAACTTTCCTTCTTTTCCTGCAAATGGTCCGTTATTTACACTAAATGTCATTGAAACAGTAGGCTCGTCAATATCAATAAAATCAACTGCTTCTGGATTTTCTATATCAGCTATTGTCTCTCCAATATTTATTCCTTCGACACCAGTAACAGCAACTATATCTCCACAACTAGCAGAATCCGTCTCTATTCTCTTAAGCCCTGAAAAAGTATATAGCTTTCCTATCTTAATATTTGAAACTGTACCATCTTTTTTACATAGAGCAACTTGCTGTCCGTTATTTATAACACCTCGCTCTATCTTCCCTATACCTATTCTTCCTGTATAATCATCATAATCTATATTAGATACTAATAATTGTAATGGTTCTTCTGCACTTCCAGTAGGTTCTGGCACAGTATCTATTATTGCATCAAATAATGGTTTCATATCAGAATTTGTATCGTCTAGAGATACTCTTGCAAATTTATTTTTTCCAGAGGCATATATTACTTTAAAATCTAATTGTTCTTCTGTTGCATCTAACTCTAAAAACAACTCTAATACTTCATCTAGTACGGCTTCTGGTCTTGCACCAGGTCTGTCTACTTTATTAATTACTACAATAGGTACTAAGTTAAGAGCTAATGCTTTGTTTAATACAAATCTAGTTTGTGGCATAGGACCATCAAATGCATCTACCACCAGCAAAACACCTTCTACCATTTTTAAAACTCTTTCTACCTCTCCACCGAAATCTGCATGTCCTGGTGTATCAACGATATTAATTTTAACCCCTTCATATTCTATAGCAGTATTCTTAGATAATATAGTTATTCCTCTTTCTCTTTCTATATCACCTGAATCCATAACTCTTTCTGATACTTGCTCATTATCTCTAAATATTCCGCTTTGCTTTAATAAACTATCTACAAGTGTAGTTTTTCCATGATCTACGTGTGCTATAATTGCAACATTTCTTATGTTTTTCATTTAAATTCCTCTTTCCTTATTTTCAACTTACTAACTTAATTATTATATTACAAATTGCAGTTTTTGTCAACGATTTACTTCTGTTCATTTTACATAAGATAATTTCGTGAATTCATAATTCGATTGCAACAAAATTCAAACCTAATACATATTTTTTTATCTTATTTTTACTATATATTATTGACTTAGCAGGTTATTTGTGTTATTCTTGCTATGTAAAATATGTTAAGGAGGTCTTAAAATGGATAATGAGGTACAAAACAATAACCCAATAACAGAAGAAAATAAAGAAACAATACAAACAAATACAACAGTTAATAATGCTAATACTTATACTAACTCTTCTAATACTGAAAGTAAAGGATTTAGTATAGCATCTATGGTTCTTGGTATTATATCATTAGTTTTCTGCTGTGTTTGGTGGATAACATTCCCTTGTGCTATTCTTGCAATAATTTTCTCAGTTATTGGAAAGAAAAAGGGTGGAAAAGGAATGGCAACTACAGGACTTGTTCTTGGAATTATAGCTATTGCTGTATATATTCTATTAGTTATTCTTGGGTTAGGAGCAATGGCTGGCCTTGCAGCTGCTGCAGATGAATTAGGCAGTATAAATTAATTATACAATAAAAAAGGAGATGGTTAATATCTCCTTTTTTATATATAATTTCTTAAAATACCATATATAGTATATAAAACTATTAAAATAATTATAAAAATCCTTGCTATAGTTATATTCCTTTTTATCATATTATTATTTAATTTTTCTTTTCGTATAGTTAATAAATTATATATTATTCCAATTGTTATCAATACCCCTATTGCTATAAATATACCATTATATATGTTCTTTGCCATATTTAACCTCACCATCTACTTCCAAAAGAATTTCTATTAAAGTTCTTTTTTTAGTAATTTTAAAAAGTCTTGCAAACATAATTATAATATCATCAACTATAAGAAAAATAGAAAGTGGAAATAATGTAACTACATAAAGTGTGTTATATTTTAATGCTTCTAAAAATTGCCCTTTTATAATTAACAAGGTGGCTCTTGTAGCTCCGCAGCTTGGACATAATATTCCATATTTTTCATTCCAATTACATATAAATCTAGTGCTACCTGTAAGTAATCTATATATCATATAAACTATTAAAATATATAATACTACCCTCATACACATAAAAACAATATAAAAAAGTCTGGTATTATTCATTTAATCACTCCGTATTTAAGAATCAATATACATAGCAATTGCTTTAATAACTTTAGGTGAAATATTATCCTCTTCCTTTATTACACATCCAATTACCTGTATCTTATCTGTTATAGTAGATAAAATATTCACATCATTGTTTAATTTATCTTGCTCAAACCAAATATATGTACCATTTATCTCTACAAACTTATCTATTCCATCCTGTTCACTTCTCATACAATTCATTTTTCCACTTTCCACATAAACGCCTTGACATTTAATTTTTTTATTAACTAAATTTTCAATTAAATTGTGGTAAAATCTTTTATTATATATATCTTTAACATCAGATATATTTGCGTATTCACTTATAGTAGTTACATTTGAACTATTTGTATTTCTTGCACCTATTCTAACTTTAGCATCGCACTTATTTGATAATCTTGTTTCTGGTTCAGCAAACATTCCTTCCTCTTCAAAGCAAGTCTTGGCATCTATTCTTTCTATAACATCTAAGTCTATTTTTAAATCAATAAATTGAGAATATATTTCCTTTATTAATTCAATATCTCTGTATAGATAATATCTCATATTAATTCTCCCCTATATATCTATACTATGTTAAATATTTTTTATTTATTTTATTACTATATAATTATTATTTATTTTATTATATTGCATACTAGTTATATTATTAGTTTTAAATCTATTAAAATTAATGTTATATAATGCTTCTACTAGTTTTTCTGGAACATTATTTATTCCCGTTATATTGACCTCTAATAATGGCTCTGCCTTCTGTTTTTGAACTATTTGATTTAATTTATACTGAAAATTATCAAGTGTACTTATTGTATAATTGTTAAATATATAATAATTATATTTGGTTGCTGTACAACTTGGCAACTGATCATTTTTATCAATCTTATGTGTATTTAATATTTCTTTATCAGTTACATTAAAATATGAATGAACTATTAAATCTGTATTTTCTGCATTTAATGTTTTATCAGACGTCAAATCCACATTATAATAATCATTGTCTATTTTTACTTTACACCACGCATGTGCCACCCCTTCAGTTTCACCAGTTACAAATATGCTTTCGATACCATTTTTGTTTAATGCTATTTGAAATGCTTTAGTCATTCCATCACAAACTGCTGACTTATCTACAAGAGCGCTATATGCTGTATGTTTAATAAATGGTATATTGTTTACATCTTCATAATTATAATAAGCTATATCTTTAGCTAATATATCATGAATTAATAATTCTTTTTCGTAATTACTTTTTGCATCTACTAATCTACTACTAATTTTATCTAGTTCATCATTCATCTTAGCTGCCATGTTTTGTATTTCAGCTTTATTTTTTGAAGTATAATCTAATTTTAAATTTAATATTTTTGTATTAATAATATTTAATGAGCCTATTTCATATTTGTCTCCTATGTAGAAAGCATCTGGGTAATCTGCTAAAAGAGCCGCAAGGGCTATATCTATATCATCTTTTATAATGTCATAATTCTCTTCTTTTGTTACTTGTACAGTTATATTTTCTTTTAATTCCATAATACCTTTTGCTATAGCTCTATAACATTTTTTTTGACTATCACTTAATTTCTCATAATAATACATGTTACTATTATATCCTATATCACTTAACTTTATTTCTGATACATCTATATCTTTAACTATATTTTCCATAAAATTTTGTGAACTAGTGAAAAAAAAGATCCCTGCTATAACTATAATTGCTATAAATAGTATTGTTAATATTTTTTTCATTTTTACCTCCATAAGTTATTCATATTATACAGGATTATCATATATTTTTTCAACACTATAAATATAATAAATATATAAAAATTTAGGATTAAAATAAAAAGGTGTAAATCTTAGTCACACCTTTTTTATTTCATTTATATTATTCAATTATAACATCAGATTTTAATATCATATCAGAATCAGTTATATAATTTTCCATCTTACCTTCTTCTTTTATTTTCATGTTTTTGTAGTCAATTACACCTGTTCCTGCTGGTATTAATCTACCGATAATTACGTTTTCTTTTAGTCCTAATAATTTATCAGTTTTCCCTTTAATTGCTGAATCCGTTAAAACTCTTGCGGTTTCTTGGAATGATGCTGCTGACAAGAATGATTCTGTAAGAAGAGCTACTTTTGTTATACCTAGAAGTTCTTTTGTTCCTTCAGCTTTCTTTTTGCCTTCTTCTAGTTTTCTATTTGCCTTCTTAAATTCATTTATATCTATTACAGAACCGACTATCAAATCAGTATCTCCTGCATCTTTTACTTTTATTTTTCTAAGCATTTGCTTAGCAACTATTTCAATATGCTTATCATTTATATGAACACCTTGTGTTCTATAAACTTTTTGAACTTCCTCAGTTAAATAGTTTTGAACTGCTTCTTCACCTTTGATACGAATTATATCATGAGGATTTAATGATCCCTCCGTAATTCTATCTCCAGCTTCTAAAACATCTCCTTCTTTTACTGATAATCTCATACCAAATGGTATTACATATGTTTCTGCTTGCTTATCATCAGACATAACTGTTACAGTTTTATTAGTTCCATTATCTCCTAATTTAACAGTTCCAGCTATTTCTGTTATCATAGCAACACCCTTAGGTTTTCTAGCTTCGAACAATTCTTCAACTCTTGGAAGACCTTGAGTAATATCTCCCCCTGCAACACCACCAGAGTGGAATGTTCTCATTGTAAGCTGAGTTCCTGGTTCACCTATTGATTGAGCAGCTATAATACCAACTGCCTCTCCTGTTGTTATAGGTTCGCCTGTTGCTAAGTTTTTACCATAACATTTTGAACATACGCCTCTACCAAGATCACAAGTAAGTACTGATCTTACTTTAACTTTAGTGTTACCGGCTTTAACTATAGAATCAGCTAGATCTGCTGTTATGTATGTATTTCTTTCAGCAATTATATTTCCTTCTGCATCTTTTACGTCTTCTGCTAAATATCTTCCTTCTAGTCTCTCTTCTAACTTTTCAATAGGCTCTCCACTTTCCATTATAGCTTCAACTGTTATTCCTTCATGTGTTCCACAGTCATCCTCCATAACTATAACATCTTGATTAACATCAACAAGTCTTCTTGTTAAGTAACCAGAGTCAGCTGTTCTTAATGCTGTATCAGTTAATCCCTTTCTAGCACCATGTGTAGAAATAAAGTACTCTAAAACATCAAGACCATCTCTAAAACTAGAACGAATTGGAATTTCGACAGTTTCACCTGAAGTATTAGCCATAAGCCCACGGATACCTCCAAGTTGTCTTATTTGAGTTGGATTTCCTCTTGCACCTGTATGTGCCATCATGAATACTGGGTTTAATGTATTTTTATTATTCATTATTGCTGATTGTATATCATCAGTTGCTTTAGACCATACTTTAATAATTTCATTATGTCTTTCTTCATCTGATATAAGTCCACGTTTAAAATTCTTTCTAATTGTTTCTACTTTTTCTTCTGCGGTTCTTAAAATTTCTTCTCTTTCTTCAGGAACCTCAATATCTGATATAGAGACTGTAACAGCTCCTCTTGTTGAATATTTAAATCCTAATGCCTTAATATCATCTAAAACTTCTGCTGTTCTTGCTATTCCATGCTTTGCAATACACTTATCTATTATAACACCAAGTTCTTTTTTTCTAACAGGAAATTCTATTTCTCTAACTAAATTATTTTCAGGTTTCGTTCTATCAACAAACCCTAAATCTTGTGGTATTATTTCATTAAATATCATTTTACCAACAGTAGTTTCTATTATTCCTGTAACAGTTTCCCCATTTACTTCTTTTGAAACCCTTATTTTCATCTTAGCATGTAATCCAATTTCTCTTGCATCATATGCCATCATAGCTTCATCCATATTAGTAAATATCATACCTTCGCCTTTTTCACCTGGTACTTCCAGTGTTAAATAATAACTTCCAAGTATCATGTCTTGTGTAGGTACTGCAACAGGCTTACCATCTTGTAATTTTAATAAATTATTTGATGCAAGCATTAAGAACTTAGCTTCAGATTGAGCCTCTGGTGATAAAGGAACGTGAACTGCCATCTGGTCACCATCAAAATCCGCATTAAATGCTGTACAAACTAATGGGTGAAGTTTTATTGCTCTTCCTTCTACAAGAACTGGTTCAAACGCTTGAATACCCAATCTATGAAGTGTAGGCGCACGGTTTAATAGAACAGGTCTATCTTTAATTACTTCCTCTAATACATCCCAAACTTCTACAGCTGCTTTTTCTACCATTCTCTTTGCATTTTTGATATTAAATGCCATTCCTCTTTTTACAAGTTCTTTCATTACAAATGGTTTAAATAATTCTAATGCCATTTCTCTTGGAAGACCACACTGATGTATTTTAAGTTCTGGTCCTACAACAATAACAGAACGTCCTGAATAATCTACTCTCTTACCTAGTAAGTTTTGTCTAAATCTACCTTGCTTTCCTTTAAGCATATCTGATAAGGATTTTAAAGGTCTATTTCCTGCTCCTGTTACTGGTCTACCACGTCTTCCATTATCTATTAACGCATCAACTGATTCTTGTAACATTCTCTTTTCGTTACGTATAATAATATCAGGTGCTTCTAATTCTAATAGTCTTTTTAATCTGTTGTTTCTATTTATAACTCTTCTATATAGATCATTTAAATCAGAAGTTGCAAATCTACCTCCATCTAATTGAACCATAGGTCTTAATTCTGGAGGGATGACTGGAATTACGTCAAGTATCATCCATTCAGGCCTATTTCCTGATTTTGCAAAGGCTTCTACTGTTTCTAATCTTTTTATTAGTTTTGGTCTTTTTTGTCCAGAAGCTTTCTCCAAACTATCTCTTATTTCTTTTTCTAATTTATTTAGGTCTACTTGTTCTAATAGTTTTTTAACAGCTTCCGCACCCATTCCCACTTCAAAAGATCCATAACCATATTTTTCTATAGCTTCTCTATATTCCTTTTCATTTATAACTTGTTTATATGTAAGTCCTGTATCTTTAGGATTCAATACAATATATGATGCAAAATATATAACTCTTTCTAATGCTTTAGGAGAAATATCTAATATTAAACTCATTCTACTTGGAATTCCTTTAAAGTACCAGATGTGAGAAACTGGAGTTGCAAGTTCTACGTGCCCCATTCTTTCTCTTCTAACACTTTTTTTAGTTACTTCTACACCACATCTATCACATATAATTCCTTTATATCTAACTTTTTTATACTTTCCGCAATAACATTCCCAATCTTTTGTTGGTCCAAATATTTTTTCACAGAAAAGTCCATCTCTTTCAGGTTTAAGGGTTCTATAATTAATTGTTTCTGGTTTTTTTACTTCACCTTTAGACCATTCTCTCATTTTGTCAGGTGATGCAAGTCCAATACTTAATCTATCAAAATTTTCTACTTCACTTTGCATTAATTCTTACCTCCTTATCCCTATTCTTCTTCGATAAATACATCATCTAATTCATCAATATCTTGTATTTGAATTCCTGATATATCATTTATATCATCTATAACTGATTCTTCATCTTCATCAGCGTCTATAATAAACTCATTTGGGTCTTCTTCAATTCCAGGATCTTCTGTTGGAATATCATATTCACCTTCATGAAGCGTGTCCACAGTTTCTTTTATTTCTACCTGGTCATTTTGATTATACAGTTTCATATCTAATCCCAAGCTTTGTAATTCTTTAATAAGCACTCTAAATGATTCTGGTATACCAGGTTCAGGAACTGCCTCACCTTTAACTATAGCTTCATAAGTTTTTAATCTTCCTGTCACATCATCAGATTTTACCGTTAATATTTCTTGAAGTGCATATGCTGCTCCGTATGCTTCAAGCGCCCAAACTTCCATCTCACCAAATCTTTGTCCACCAAATTGTGCTTTACCTCCTAGAGGTTGTTGAGTTACTAATGAGTATGGACCTATTGAACGAGCATGTATCTTGTCATCTACTAAATGATATAACTTTAACATGTACATATATCCTACCGTTACCGGCATATCAAATGGTTCTCCACTTCTTCCGTCGTAAACAACAGTCTTACATGTTTTACTTAATCCCTGCTCTTCGAATAATTTTTCTATATCTTCTTCCTTAGCTCCATCAAATACTGGTGTTGCTATCTTCCAGCCAAGCATTTTAGCTACATATCCTAAATGCACCTCTAATACTTGCCCTATATTCATACGAGAAGGTACTCCAAGAGGATTTAATACTATTTGAAGTGGTGTACCATCTGGTAAATATGGCATATCTTCTCTTGGTAAAATACGAGATATAACACCCTTATTACCATGACGTCCTGCCATCTTATCTCCAACTGATATTTTTCTCTTTTGAGCTATGTATATTCTAACTACTTTATTCACTCCTGGTGCAAGTTCATCAGACGTCTCTCTTGTAAATATCTTAACATCTACTACTGTTCCTGCTTCACCATGTGGAACCCTAAGTGATGTATCTCTAACTTCTCTTGACTTTTCACCAAATATTGCTCTTAATAGTTTTTCTTCTGCAGTAAGTTCAGTTTCTCCTTTTGGAGTTACTTTACCAACTAATATATCTCCAGGTCTTACTTCAGCACCTATACGAATAATACCATTTTCATTTAAATCTTTTAATGCGTCATCACCAACATTTGGTATTTCTCTTGTTATTTCTTCTGGACCAAGTTTAGTATCTCTTGATTCACAATCATAATCTTCAATATGAATTGATGTTAATACATCATCTTTTACTAAATCTTCTGATATTAATATAGCATCCTCATAGTTGTATCCTTCCCATGTCATAAATCCAATTAATATATTCTTCCCTAGTGACATTTCTCCATGATCTGTTGATGAACCGTCTGCTAAAACATCACCTTTTTTAACTTTTTCACCCTTGTGAACAATTGGTTTATGATTTAAACATGTTCCCTGATTTGAACGTTTATACTTAGTTAATCTATGCTCTTCTACTCCATTTTTACCTTCAATTACAATTTTATCTGCACTTACATATTTAACTACACCATCTTGATTTGCTATTATACATATTCCCGAATCAATTGCTGCTTTATATTCTATTCCTGTTCCAACTATTGGACTTTCTGCTCTAATTAATGGAACTGCTTGACGTTGCATGTTAGAACCCATAAGAGCACGGTTAGCATCATCATTTTCTAAGAAAGGTATCATTGCCGTTGCTACTGAAACTAATTGTTTTGGAGAAACGTCCATGTAATCTACTTTTTCTCTTTCTATTTCAATAGTTTCATCTTGATATCTTGCTTTAACTATTTTATTAACAAATTTATTTTCATTATCAAGTTCCTCATTTGCTTGTGCAACAACATATCCATCTTCTGTATCTGCTGTCATATATATAATTTCATTTAATACTTCTCCTGTTTCTTTATTAACAGGTCGATATGGAGCTTCTATAAATCCATATCTATTTATTTTTGCATAAGTTGAAAGTGAACTTATAAGTCCAATATTTGGTCCTTCTGGAGACTCTATAGGACAAAGTCTTCCATAGTGAGTATAGTGAACGTCACGAACTTCCATTCCTGCTCTTTCTCTAGAAAGTCCTCCTGGTCCAAGTGCAGAAATTCTTCTCTTATGTGTTAGTTCTGCAAGTGGGTTTATTTGGTCCATAAATTGAGAAAGCTGACTGCTTCCAAAGAATTCTTTTATTGCTCCAACTACTGGCTTTATGTTTATTAAGGCTTGTGGTGTTGCAATATCCAAATCTTGTGTTGCCATTCTTTCACGAACAACTCTTTCTAATCTTGTTAAACCAATTCTAAATTGATTTTGTAAAAGTTCTCCAACACATCTTACTCTTCTATTTCCTAAATGGTCAATGTCTTCTATTTTACCCATTCCATAATTAAAATTTAAAAAATAATTTATTGATGCTATAATATCATCTATTGTTATATGTTTAATAACTAATTTTTCTCTGTTTGACGCTATAGCTTCTTTTAATTCTTTTTCTTTTACATCTCCGATTTCCTCTAGTAAAGCTTTTAGCGCTGGAATATATACTTCTTCTTTTATAACATTTTTATCTATTTCAATTCCCAAGTATTTAGATATATCTACTGTATTATTTCCTATAACTTTTACTTTTTTACCTTCTATTTCAACATATACAGTATTTATTCCAAGATCTTTTATTTGCTCTGCTACTTCATTTGATATTACTTCACCTTTTTTTACTAAAAGTTCTCCGTCTTCGCTAACTACGTTTTCTGCAGCTACTTTTCCTTTTACTCTAGTTCCTATATTTAATTTTTTATTATATTTATATCTTCCTACTCTTGATAAATCATATCTTCTTGCATCAAAAAGTAGTCCAAATAATAAAGATTTAGCTGCATCTACATGTAGAGGTTCTCCTGGTCTTAATTTTTTATATATTTCAAGTAAAGCTTCATCTGTTGTCTTTATCGAATCTTTTGCAATTGTTTCTGCTAATATATCGTCTTCAAAGATTTCTAAAATCTCGCTATCTTTTTCAAATCCTAGAGCTCTAATTAAAGTTGTCATTGGGACTTTTCTTGTTCTATCTACTCTTGCCCATTGCATATCTTGAGCGTCAGTTTCAAACTCAAGCCATGTTCCCCTATTTGGCATAACTGTAGCCGTATACAAGAATTTACCTGTTTTATCTCTTGTTTTATCAAAATATACTCCTGGAGATCTAACAAGCTGACTTACTACAACTCTTTCTGCACCGTTTATTATAAATGTGCCATTTTCAGTCATTAGAGGGAAATCACCCATAAATATTTCCTGTTCTTTTATTTCTCCTGTCTCTTTGTTCATAAGTCTTGCTTTAACTTGCAGGCGTGATGCATAAGTAGTACTTCTTTCCTTTGCTTCTTCAATAGTGTACTTAGTTTCATCTTCTAGTCTATAATCAATAAATTCTAACATAAGGTTTCCAGAATAGTCAATTATAGGAGATATGTCTGAAAAAACATCTTTTAATCCAGATTCTAAAAACCATTTATATGATGATTTTTGAACCTCAATTAAGTCAGGCATATCAATAATTTCTTCAATTTTAGAAAAACTCATTCTACTTGTTTTCCCATTTTTTACTTCATGAACCACAATAAATCCCCCCATATTTTTCTATTTACATAAAAATTTGTAAAAGACAACAAAAAACCAAATTGGTTTTTTATGTTAAACCAACTTAGTTTTTATATTTAATTATTACCCGTTACAAATCTTTTTTTCAACCAATACTACCATCCTTCAACATTTTAGTTTACATATTTCTTTGATAGTCTCGAAAATATTTGTTTTATTATACCACGTCTTTTTTTGCTTGTCAATGCTTTGCATTAAATTTATATATTATTAATCTAATAATATTTATACTTTTAACATGAACAATGATATTTAAATGTATAGCATGTTTTTTGTTATGTTAAGTACTCTTTTTTATTGCACTTTTATGCTTTACAATATTATTTAAGAAGTTCTAATCCTTCATCGTTTTTTATCCAATCTTGTACATCTACTTCTTGATAATTATCATTATCAATTCTATATACAACTTTTTCTATTCCAGCATTTATAATTATACGTTTACACATTATGCAACATTCTGCTTTAGCATATTTATCAAATTCTAGCCCTGTTAAATATATTGTAGATCCTATACAGTTTTTCCTACCTGCTGAAAGACATGCGTTTGCTTCCGCATGTACACTTCTACAAAGCTCATATCTTTCACCTGATTTTATATTGTTTTCTTGTCTTAAACATCTACCCAAATCAATGCAGTTTTTTCTACCTCGTGGAGCTCCGTTATATCCTGAGGATACAACCTCATCGTTTTTTACTATAACCGCACCATATTGCCTTCTTAGGCATGTTGATCTTTTAGCAACAACTTCTGCTATATCTAAATAATAATTTGTTTTATCCCTTCTCATAATAACACCTCATATATAAATAAAATCACTCCTAGTGGAGTGATTAAATAACTTTTTATTTATTATTTCTGGCTTTTTAGTGATTCTATATTTTTTATATCTAATAGGATCATCTTCGAAGCTTTTTCTTTATAGCATTTCTGTTCTGCAAAATAAAACACAAATACATTTATAAAATGCTTATATTTTATACTTTTTTACATTTAAATTGCTTAAAAACGACTTATTAAAACATTAATCACACAATGCTATTATACTGTATATTTTTTTAATTTGCAATACTTTATATTAAATTTAAATATACCCATTTAGCACTATATATATAGATAATGCGATTGCTACAAAATCTGCTATTAAAGCTGCAGCAAGTGTTCCTCTTATCTTTTTAATTCCTACAGCTCCAAACAATATTGTTATTACATAGAAAGTTGTCTCTGTTCCTCCCATTAGAATGGAAGCTATTTTCCCTTGTATAGAATCAGGACCATATTCTGAAAATATGTCCATAACCACAGAATTGGCAGCTCCTCCTGAAATAGGTCTAAGTATAGAAAGTGTTACTATTTCCTTAGGTATATTAAACTTACTCAGTATACCATTAAAAGGTTTAAAAACTATATCCATTGCTCCCGTATCTTTAAATAAAGACACTGCTACCATAATTGCTAATATGTGTGGAAATATTTTGTATATCACCTTTAACCCATCTATTACTCCTTCTGTAAACAGAGCTAATACGTCTTTTTTTTCAATAATACCTGTTACTACTATTACAAAAATCATCATTGGTAAAGCCATAATTGAAATATACTCTATCATAATTTTTTCCTACTTTATAACTTTATTTAATATCTTACAGGCTACTATACCAGTAATTAAAGCTATTACTGTTATAAGCCAAACATAAGGTACTATTTCTACAGGATTTTTAGAATTATACATTGCTCTTAATGTTATCATTCCCGTAGGTATAAGCTGTATTGAGGCCGCATTTAAAATAACAAACATAATAATACTATCATTTGCTTTATCTTTTTCTTTATTTTCTTTATTTAGTTCTTCAATTGCTTTAAGACCATACACTGTTGCTGCATTACCCACACCTAACATATCACATGTCATATTTAGACTAATATTTTTCATTGCCTCATCATTTACTTCATCTTTTTTAAATAATCTTTTTACGCACGATTCTATACCTTTTGATAATTTATCTATTAATTTTGTTTTTTGTAAAATATTAAATATACCACTCCAAAAGCATGTCATCCCTATAAGTTTAAGTATATTTTCTGTTGCACTTACGCTAGAATTCATAATTATGTCCGTAATACTATTTATATTACCTAATATTATTGCAACAACAATTGAAAGTATAATCATAAAAGACCAAATTTTAGACATATAACCCCTCTACTTCTTATACATGTTATGCTTACTAAAATATAAATATACTAAGTAACAAAAAAAGATTAGTCATTTTGACTAATCCTTATAATCATTTATTATTTTTATAATATCTATTATCATTAATTTATCTTTTTCTTCCATGTTACACATCGCATTTTTTATCTCTATTTCTAAATTATCTTCTATCATTTCCATAGTGTCTGATAATAAATAATCTACACTAATATTCAATACATTTGCTATTCTAACTAGTTTTGACAAAGTAACTTTTCTTTCTCCTCGTTCTATTTGACCTACATATGAACTAGTTATTTCCGCCATTTCAGCTAGCATTTCTTGAGTAAGTCTATTACGCAATCTCTCTTTTTTTATTTTCTCTCCTAATTTCATATAATCCATATTTTACCTCCAAAGAAGCTATCACCCTATAAGTGTTTATATATATACTACTATATTTTGTGTCAAATATAAAATGACGATACGTTGTTTTTATGAAACTATTAGTTTTATTTCGACACAGTACCATGTTTTTCGGCATTTATCGACATTCAAATAAAATATGGATATTTTTACCATTATTAAAATTGTTATTTTTTTAGTATATTTATAGATTAATATTGTTTTGTTTATAAAAAAATTATTTATGATAACATACAATTATATAGAAATACATGTAAAATTAATATACCTGAAAAATAGAGCCAGAAAAA
Source organism: uncultured Clostridia bacterium (assembly GCA_944388545.1). Classification (GTDB taxonomy): domain Bacteria; phylum Bacillota; class Clostridia; order TANB77; family CAG-465; genus CALXJE01. The sequence goes on along the minus strand of CALXJE010000022.1, from coordinate 40,275 downwards.
AAATTATATTATCAAAAATTAGAAAAAATAAATTATCCAATGTATTCGTTGGAATTTATGAACATTCTTTTCTTGATTTATTAGTTGTATTTCTAGTGGAAAATGGAACTATTACATATTTAAAGCCTTATAATGCTTTTGATAATAATAGTTTTTACGCACAGAAAATTGATAATATTTCAAATGTTATAAAAATTGTTAGTGCTAGTATGAATGATAGCGAAGACGTAAGAAAAATAATAATAGGTTTAAGAAATGACGAACTTTTTATGATTTAACACTTGAAACAATAAAAAGAATTCTCACTACTAAATAAAGTGGCGAGAATTTTTACTACATATTATTAACATTTTTATAATTTATCAGATAAATTACCTCAAAACAAAAAACTTATTTTTATGGTATTTTCTTATTTTAATTGGTGCTCCCGAGACGATTCGAACGTCCGACCAATAGTTTAGGAAACTACTGCTCTATCCCCTGAGCTACGGAAGCACACTTAAATATATTATATATTAAAAGTTAAAAAAATCAATATTATTAACTACTTTTGTTGATTACTATAGTAATTTATTGTATAATATCTGTGTTAGTTTGAATAACCCAATTGAATAAAGAGTTGCACTCAAAAGCAAAACTTCAAATCTTTAAACATCTTATATAATTCAATTAAATCATGACAATTTTTGTATTCTTTAAAAGTTTTCAATTTTTAAGTTTACAAATTTGTTATACAAAGATATGTAGCTGTAGCTCAACTGGATAGAGTACTTGGCTACGAACCAAGAGGTTGCAGGTTCAAGTCCTGTCAGCTACACCATTAACAGATCTGATCTAACTAAAATGAATAGACGGATACAAAAATAACATCCCTTTAAATTAAATTTTAAGGGATGTTTTTTTAATCACGAATGCACTTGCAATTAGTTTTAATTATGCATATAATCCAGCAGACTAACAGAGTTAGCATAGCTAAGAAAAATGCTATTTTTAGTCCAATTAATATTGCTATAATAATATTTCCAGATACTAAAGATACTGAAAGTAAAAGCAAACTTATTAATATAGATAAAGCACTTGTAATTGTTATTCCTAGTGCATTATTACATAAACATTTACCTATATTTTTTTGTTTTCTTAGTTCTAATAATAGTATCATTAATAAAAAAATAATTAATGCTATTACTAACACTATTATTATAGATGCTATATTAGCACTTATAACTCCTAGGTAAAATAATATTCCTCCAACTATACCAAGTACCGCTCCTATTATTGCTGCTATGCATCCGCAATTCGTATTTTTGCACATATTAGCACTTCCTTATTTGTAAATAATAGTGTAAGACTTCTCTTACACTATATTCTATGCAAATTATTTTCTTTATGTTATTTATTTTTATTTCTTTCTCTTAACACTTTAAAAAAATCCTTTATTATATTAGAGCATTGTGATTCTAGTATTCCTTTTTCTATTTCCACTTTATGATTACTTTTTAATTCAAAGACATTCGCAACCGTTCCTGCCATACCATATTTTTCATCTTTTGCGCCATATATTACTTTTTTTATTCTTGATTGTATTATTGCTCCTGCGCACATGGTACATGGTTCAAGAGTCACATATAATTCGCAGTTTTCAAGCCTAAAATTATTTAGCTTTTTGCAAGCCTTATTTATTGCAATGATTTCGGCATGACACAAACTATTTTTTTTTGTTTCTCTTTTATTATATCCCCTTGCTATTATTTTACCATTTAAAACTATTACCGCTCCAACAGGCACTTCGTTTTTATCTTTTGCCTTTTTAGCCTCTTTTAGAGCTTCTTTCATAAATTTCTCTTCCACTATTCCTCCATTTTGTTTTTATCTGTTTCTAAAAAATATTGTTGCAGACCTGTATATATTCCCCACGCAAGCTTGTTTTGATAGCTCTCTTCTCCTAATAATTTTTCTTCCTCCGGATTAGATATAAAGCCACATTCTACTACTGTACCAGGTATATCAATGTGATCCATAATATATACACCTTTTATAGCCATAGGTACCCTGTTATTATCTTCATTAATATTTTTATTTATTTCACTCTGTATACTATTTGCTAAGAGTTTACTATTATCATTATTTGATTGATAGAATGTTTGCCATCCACTATATTTACTATCTTGATACTTATTTAAATGTATTGATATAAATATATCTGCACCACTAGTATCAACTATATTTTCTCTGTTCTTTATATCACTGATTTTTTTATTCCTGATACTATTGCTATCTGCTGAGTATATACCATTTTCGTCACTTCTTGTAAGAATAACTTTTGCACCACTTTGCTCTATAAGTTTTTGAAGTTTTAATACAATTTCTAAATTTATAGCTTGCTCTGTTGTACCCGTAAATCCTACTGCACCCTCGTCAGGAAGTCCGATGCCCAGCATCTAATACCACTTTCTTATTAGTTATAGGTGTTGAGTTAGCTTGCACCGCTTTACTTGATAAGCTATTATTTTTTGTTATCTCGGCTGAAATTACTGAAATTGCTATTAATACTCCTATAAAAAATATTCTTTTTATTGTTATCTTTAATTTCATAAAATCACCTGATATATTTATATGATATTACTCCTTGTATAATACAAATATTCAGCAGGTGATTTATTTATATTAAAATAATTATACCAATTCTAATAAATTTAAATAAATATAACGATAATACAAAAAGAGGTGTTGTTTTAAAAAGTTCTTTTTTATAATAACTAACTATTGATTTTACTTCTTTTCTATTAATTTTATTACTTAGTAAATATCTAGCAACAATTTTTATAGAGTTAACAGTTGCATTTAATTCTAAATAAAATCTTATAAAAATAGAAATTAGTGCCACTACAAAATATCCATATGATATTATTTCTAGTCCTTTTCCAAAAATTCTCCAAACGACTATAATAAAAAACATTATTAATTCTATATTAGATAGTATAAAATTTAAAATCTGTATAGTTTTTGATTGGATAGAATGAGCACACTCATGAGCTATTACAAGTAATTTTGCTTTTTTATTTTTTTCATTATCTTTGTTTTTATTAAACTTATCAGAAATGTATATTGTATTATTCAAAAAAACATATAAGCTAGATTTGTTTTTTTCTTCTATTTCAATTTTTACCTCTTTATTGTCTATTATATTTAATATATCTTTGCAAATCTCAGTAGAATGTTTTTCTAAAATATTTTTCATCTGTTTCCTCTTTTATTCAAATTCTATTATTTCTTTTATGCCTTCTCCCATTATTTTTTGCATATCTGCAAGTAAAACATTTAATTTTATTTCCGCCTCTAAAAATTTTCTTATATTTTCACTTTGAATAAGAAGGGAATATGTGTTTTCTAGTTCTTTTTGCATTTCTTCGTTCATTTTTCCAGTATTAATATAATCCATTTGTATTTTTGTTTGTTTTTCTTTAAATTCCTTTACTAGGCTAGCATCCTTTTCATCTTTTTTTATTTCATTTTTTAGTTCAATATAGTTTTTATATTCCTCTGTATTTTTAAAACATCTTACTAACTCATGTACTTTATCATAAAAATTCATTTTTATCTCTCCTTTTTTACAATTATATAATAGGTGTTTGATAATTACAACAAAAAGTCAGCTTTTTGCTGACTTTTTGTCATATTTATTCTAATTTCTCTTTAATATTAGTTAAATAGTTATATTCTACCTGCGTTATACTAGATGTACTATTATTTTTATACCTACTAAGTTCCTTATCTAAATCTACTACTTTATATTTATCTTTGCTAGCATTTGATAATGCAACAAACGTTTTATCTTCTACGATATCTATTTCTACTCCTGCTTTCTCACCATTTGCCTCTTTATTTATAGATACTTTTAAACATTTTGATATATCACTATCTTCTTGCTCTTGATCTCCTATAAAATCACCTAAAGAATATTTAATATATCCATGTTTTTCATTGCCACTAATATCTGTAATATTTTCATAACTGTCTTGAATTATACTATCATTTGATATTATAACATCTACACCTTTATCTAATATGTTTTGTAATAATTCTTTTTTGTCAACATTAACCTGTGATTTGTTACTTCTAAGTGTATCAATAAATAAAATTATACAATCTACATTTTTACTTTTAACATCTTTTAAATCTTTTTTTAGTTGTTCTTCACTGTATACACTAAAAATGTTATCATCGTCACAATAATCCTCTCCAACATATGATAATATTGCAACCTTTATATTGTTTTTTTCTAAAATATAATAGGTATTATCCTTTTTATCTAGTCTTGTTCCTACATAATCCATATTGTTCTCTTTTATGCTATCTAGTGTTTCTTTTATATCAGATTTATTTAATTCACTAAGATTTCTTGTTGATGTTACTAATAAATTTAACCCAATAACATTTAGTTCTTTTAAAAAATTTTTAGGAGCACTATATTCTACACTTATATCATTATCTTCTATAATTTGAGTATTTAAACTTGCTATAGTATAATCATAGTCTGAGAAAGAAACATTCTTAATTATACTTCCTAGTTGCGCTATTCCATCTTGAGTATATGCTCTGGTTATTTTATCATTTATTGTTATATTTCCTATTATACCTATGTTTAAAGAACTTTTTTCTGCTACTTTTGAAGAATGAACTATACTAGACATCCATTTATACAATGCTATTTGACCTTCTGTAACTGTCTTTCCGGTTGTATATTTAAATAACCCATACACTTGATAATAGATAGCTATCATAAGTATAAAAAGTATTAAACAGGTAATTTTTCCTTTACTTTTTGCTTTTCTAATATTATTATCATAGTCTTTTACTTGTCTTCTCTTTTTCCTACTCTCCATAACAATACTCCTAATTAAATTATCTACATTATACTACATTATATTACAAAGTTGCAACTGTGCATCTGTTAACTTTTCATGCCTGGTGTTTACCAATTCAGTTATATTTTGTATTAGTTTATTTTCTCTTATACATTCTTTATCTTGTTTTACTGTTTTTAACTTATTTTTTACTTCATTTGCTAAATTATTTATTTTATCAATATCAAACTCTTTATACGCCTCTTTAAAATCATTACATTTATCTAAGAATTCTTCCTTTGCGTCTAGTAACTTTCTAGTGTTCTTATTAACCTTTTCAAGGAAATCTTTAGTAAAAGGAGCACTTTTCATTTTATCAAAGAAATCATAAACATAATCTTCTACTATATTATTATTTAAATGTTTTTTTGACATTATATCTATTCCAGCTTTAATTCCTTGAATTAAACCACCTTTTAAAGCTATATCTTTTATTCCCATTATGTTTTTTATAGAATTGTTATTAAGCCCTAGAAATTCTAATCCTTCTCTTACCGAACTATTAATTACCGTTTTTATTATTTCTTTAAAATCTTTTGTCTTAAATGCTTCTTTTACATCATATAATATATCTTTGAACGAATCTGGCAAAGGCATTGCCTTTATAGTATATGTAGCTACTTTATCTACGGTGTTTGTAATTATTTTTCCAAATTGACTTTTCATACTATCTATATCTTTTTCTATATTTAATTCTTTTGTTAAACCCTTAATGGAATTAAATATTTCATCATTTTCTAAAATCATTTGCATCTTTATCCCTCCATTTTATATACTTTATATACAAAATATAGTACAACTAAATAACTTATTATTTCAAAATTAAGTATAAAATGACCTGCTGTTGTTTCCAATATTGTTTGACTATATGTTTCATTTCCTAAAACCACTGAAAATAATAAGAATATATTAATTAGTATCATTAATACAAGTGTAATTATAGTAGTACTACTATTTTCTTTTAATTTTGCTTTTTCTAAGTTTTCCTTAGATATAATATCAATATACTTATTCAAAACATTAATGTAATCTCCTCCTGTTTCATAACATACTTTAAATGCATCTATTAAATTACTAAATGTTTCGATATTTATACGCTTCTTTAATTCATCAAAACATTGATGTACATTTATTCCTCTACTTACCTTAAGGTTAAATCTATCAATGCTATATTTCAACGGTTCTTCTACTTTTGTTATATTTATTGCATTTATAATATTATTAGATATCTCAACATTGTTTTTTAGATTTACTATATAAGATGGTAATATTGTTTTTATTTTATGAGTATTTGAATTAACTAATATGGTAATTATCAAATAAGGTAATGAAAATGAAATTAAAGATAAAATTAAGGAAGTACTAAATATTTTAATAAATATTATTGAAAAAAAATATGTAATTATTGAAAGTAATAATGAAACAACTAAAACTATTATTGAATTTAAATATTTTTTTGCTTTAGAAGAAGATATGTATGTTTCTAAATATTTAAGTTTTATATCTATTATATTTGCCATTTTAGATTTCGTTATATCTTCTTTCATCTTTAGTTTAATAAATTTTATATTTGATACTATATATATACATAAACTAAAAACAAACACGAATATATTTATAATAATTAATATTTTAAGTAATAGCATTTTTATCTTCCTTATTTAGTATATTTTCATTCATATATATAGTATCTTTATTTATTTGATTTTTATCTGCATTATACTTTAGTGAAGCTATTTCCTCTATTTTATAATCTTTCATAAATATTATATAATCTAATGAACTAGTAATAAATCTTCTTAAGAATGCATCTGTATATCCCTGTGCTTTTATATCTTTTTTTATTAATACAATCAATCTATCAATACTATTTTCAATAGAATCTGCATGAATGGTAGTATATCCTACATGACCAGTAGAAATAGCATCAAAAAAAGTACTCGCTTCTTTTCCTTTTAATTCTCCAATAACTATAACATCATTACTCATGACAAGTGAATGTCTTGCAAGCTTTTCTAAATCTATTGACTTTTCTTCTGTTTTTCTAATAAGTATTTCTCTTTGTATTATGTTTCTATCTTCTAAATATAATTCAGCTGTTTCTTCATTTGTAGAAATTGCTATCTCTTTTGGAAGTTTATCAATTATTGATCTTAGCAGTGTTGTTTTTCCACTACCACCTTTTCCTACAATCAAAATATTTTTAAGTTTTTTTATAGATTCTCCTAAAAATATATATGTGTCTTTATTTATCATATCATATTTTGCAAAAAGAATTTCTAAACTTTTAGCATTATGATCTTTATGTATACGTATTACTATATTTGATTCTTTAACATTAACTGGATCTATCCCTGCTTCTATCCTTAAATGATTTATTCTATCACTTACTATAATAATTGGTTGTTCATAATTAATACTAGCACTATTTTTTAAAACTGAATATCTAATAAACTCATTGAATTCATTCTTACTCTTAAATCTAACCTCGCTTTTTATCCATTTCCCTAATTGCTTAACATATATATTATTATATGATACTGCCCTTATATCTGTAGTAACTTCATCATCTATATATTCTTGAAGAATTCCATACCCAAATATTTTATTTAATATCTCTTTTATTATATTATTTATTTCCGGATTATTTATTTTGATATTATTTGAAATAAATTTTTTTAATAATATATTCTTTATTTCATCGTACTTTTTGTTTTCTAATAAATTATTATACTTGTTAACAAGAAACATTATGCTTTCTTCTATTAATTTATCTTTATCATCTAGTTGAGTGTTATCGTTACTATTTATGCTAATATTATATGGATCTATAATCATGTTACTTCCTCTTTTCTAAATAAATTATATAAAAATTTATTTTTCTTTATATCTTGATTTTTCTCTAATTGACAGTCTTTTTTTATTCCAAATAATCTATATATTTCTTTATCTTCTTTTACTATATCTGTATCTATACTACTTATTCCATTTATTACGTTTTCTAAATTATTATCATATTGAACTTGCATAATTATTTTATATCCAGGTATTAATGACTCTATTTGCATATTAGATAAAGAGTTTTCTGTTATTTTGTTAACTACTAAATATATCTTTGATTTATCAATATTCCAAACATTTATAATTAAATCTAAATATTTTATAGCTTGTCTAATACTAATATAATTAGGAGAAATAACAAACATAATAATATCTGCATTTTTAATATTATGATATGTAATATCTAAAAATATATTAGATGCTATGTCAGAAATAATAACATCATATTTTTGACTTGCAAGCTCAAATATTTTATCATAATGTTTTATACATAAATTATTTTGATATTCAAATATACTTGTATTATTAGTTATATAATCTACCTTATCTTTTTTATAAACATTATTTTGGAAAGTATCGTTATTTATTGTTTGATTATCCACATCTTTAACAATATCCATTAGTAGATTATTACTACAATTTAAATTATTATATATATCTATTGCACTGCTTTGAACATCCAAATCAATTAAAAGAGTTTTCATGTTTAACTTATTACTTATTATGTTAGATAGTACGCTTGATATATATGATTTACCTGCTCCATTTGTTCCAAACACAGCTATTCTTTTTTTAGTAGTTATATTTATTGTTTTGTTAATAACTCTATTTTCTGATTTTTTACTATCATATATTATATTTTCCATATTTTTTTCTTTTATTAAGTTCATTATATCCTCTTTTGTAAATGTATCATGATTTTGAATTATATTGAATACATTATTATTATATAAGAATTCTAGATAGCTATTATTCATCTCCTTCACAAATAAAATTAATTTAACGTCTGGAACCAATAGTTTTATTTGTTTTATATATATTTCTTTTATCATATCACCTTGTAAATCATCTCTTGTTATTATAATATCCACCTTGTTTTTAGCTATGTATTCTAGAACACCTTCTTTATATACAATATCCTGTTTATATATATCATATTCTTCTATTTTATTTATCTCTTTATATATTTTCATATTATCTATTGCTACTAAAATTTTTTTCATAATGATTCACCTCCTATAATTGTTTTTTCAAAATCACTAGTTTTTATATCTATGTTAAATTTATTATCACCTATACTCATATATGCACTTCCTATTCCCAATTTTCTTATATTTTTAAACGTTTCTTCTGAACATAATCCTACATCTTGAAGAGTATTTAAATCTATATATTGCATCTTAAAAAATAATTTAGTAAATGAATTATTTAATATACTTTTTCCAAAAATTCCTTCTTTATATTTTAAAATATCATGTATATCCTGTGTTGCAATTACTATACCTGCTCTTTTCTTTCTTATAGTTTTAAATAAGTTTGATATTTCACTATCAATATTATTTTCACAAGATAAGTTTATGAACTTCCACATCTCGTCTACATATATTAACATATTTTCTCCGTAATACTGCTCTAAATAGTTTAAATAAATTTTAAAACTATCTGCATTAGCATTTTTAAAATTAAAAAGTATAATACTATCAAATTTATCATCTAATTTTTTTAAATTCTCTATATTTACTTTATTAAATATAGTTTGTTTTCTTAATTCTTTAGTTATACTAGATGGTATACTTTTTTCTTTTAATAAACTATCTAATAAATCTTTCATATTTGGAAATTCACTATATTTTTTATATTCCTTATTTATATTTAATCTTTTGCTAGTATAATAATCATATATTGAATTAATATTATCAGTTATTCCGCTTTTCACTATATATTTTTCTTAAGTTATTAACAAAAATATTTTTATATTCGTTTAACTTATAATTTGTAATATTATTTAACAAAGAAAAAATCATTTCTATTTTCTTAGTTAAGAAATCTTCCTTATTTGATTTTACAAAAATTTCTGGAATATATAACATATTAAAATTACTTTCTTTAAATATGATAGCATTTGTATATTCTGCTATATTTAAATATTCTTCCTCAATATCAAATATAATTTGTCTTATATTCATACAAAAATTTCTCAAAAGAATTGTCTTTATAAAATAAGATTTGCCGGCTCCACTACTCCCTAATATACACATATTATAATTCATATTATTTTCTGAGAATATATCGTATAGACAAAATGAATTGTTTATAAAACCATAAAGTACTCCTTTTAAGTTATATATATTGTTATTTATATATGGGATCATATATGATAGTTGTGAAGTAACAACATTAAGTCCTGTTTGCTTTATTATCGCATCATTATAATTATTAATAGGCAGTGTATTTAAATATATTTGATCATGCCTAAAATTAGCTATTTTAGCAACAATCCCCTTTGTATATAATGTTGAAATCATTTTATTAACTTTTAGTTTTAAATTATCTAAATATATATCATTTACACAAATATATATATTTACTTTATATAATTCCTCATTTTCAATTTGTATCTTTTTTCTTAATATAGTAGCTTCGTTATTTATTCTCTTTAATATATCAATATCTTGCTGATGTTTATTTATAGACTTTATTTCTGAATCTGTCTCCAGTATTATTTTAGAAAGATTTTTTATCTGTGTATTTAAATCTAATTTATTAATGTATATTGTCATATTATTAGGAATATCTTTAGGAATTATATTATTCATCTCAAGCATTGAAATCTCTTTTGGTAATTCTTCAATTATAATAGTAGAAATATATTTATTATTTATCTTAATATAATCATGCTTTATTATAATATTAGTAGGATAAATACTTTCTATATTCATTTACTAACCTCTTCGTCAAATTTATTAATAGTATTGTATAATATTTTAAATACTTCGTCTGAATTTTCAATTTTACTTATACTTACTCCTAAATTTTTCATTGAATTAAAAGCTTCTTCAAATTGCTTTTTCTCATTTAGATTTAACTTTTCTACTATTATATAAAAGGTCTTTTCATATATTTGTCTTTCTTTTGATAATTTAATCAAATATTCTTTATATTCTTCTATCATATTTCTTTGAACATTATTAGTTGATAAATACGTATTTTTATTTAATATGTCAAAATTCTTTTCAAAATTTATTTTATCTGTATTTATTAAGACTTGATAATTAAAATTAATTAATTTAATTGTAGCTAAATACGAATTAAATATATTGCATTTTAATTCTTCATCATCACCTAAAGTATTACAAGGACTAATATTATAAATATTCATAATTCCATTATTAGTTATAATATCCCCATTTTTTACGTCTATTATATTATAAAATTTAGTTACGTCTTTAGCTTTACTTGTTTTTAATAAAATATTATCACCTCTTCTTTATTAATAGGAACATAAAAATATCTTATAGCATATAATTGTTATATAAATATCATATAGATATTATTAAAGGAGTTGATTAATAGTGAATAACATGTTAAATTCAAAATTACTAGAATTACTTTCAGGAGTTGATAAAGATAAGCTTGAACAAGTATCAAATATGGTAAAAAATATGTCTAAGGAAGACTTAAATAATTTAACAAATATGCTTGGAATAAACAACAATAATAATCAAGGAAAATAGCTATGGAAAATGAAAGTGTAAATATAAATAGCATGAATAATAATGAATTACCAAAGGAGATAAAGGCAGATAATGACAATTCAAATCCTTTACTTGATATAATATCAAACATTCAAGAGAAACTAAACAGTTCTAATCAAGTTAATACTAACACCGCATCAAATAGTACATATAACAATCAGAATGTTAATTTCTCAACTCAAAACATTAATACCAATCAAGTTTCACAAAACAATAATAGTTTTGATGCTTCTAAATTATTTGAAATGTTTAATAAGCTCAATTCTAATAGTCAAAATACGTCTCAAAATCAGTCTGCCTCGAATCCTTTTATGAATTTAGATTTAAACACTATGATGCGTTTTGGAAAAATCATTTCAAGCATGAATAAAGAAGACCCTAGAAAAAACCTATTATTATCTCTTAAACCGTTTTTAAGAAATAATAGACAAAAAAATGTTGATACTTATATTTTTGTACTGGGAATTTTAAATGTTCTTGATTCTTTTAATAATGAGGATAGTGATTTTAATGGATTTGTATAATAACTTTAATAATCTTGAAAATAGTATAGAAATTGAAGCTCCTACTAATAATTCATACGAATATAATAATGATAAAAAAGATTTCTCTAAAAAAAATAATTTATTAAACCGAGCTATAGATTTTTTAAGTTTAAAGCCAGAAAATAATAGGCTAGATATTGGTGGACTATCTATTGGTGTTGATAGCATTATTATCTTAGCGATAATTTTCTTTTTAGTAACAGATAGTTCTACTGATATCTTGCTTATTATTTGTCTAGGACTATCTTTATTAAATGTAAATTTAAATCCTTTCGGATAATTCGTTATTTTTATAATATTTTGTTAGCAACTTATCTATTTCAGTACTTGTCCTATAAATTTCTTCATAAGGTTCATTACTTAGTATTTGTTTTTCCAGTTTTTCTCTTAATACGTTTATTTCATAAGTTACCATTAAATCATCTCCTTTATGTACTATTTATACCATTTATTTACAAATATGTCAATTAATATTATGTAATTTTCGACCGCAATTTTCTACAATATTCGCAAAAAAAGGTTCTCTTTTATTGAGAACCTTTTGGTAATACTCTAGATATACACATTTTATCAAAATCAAGATTATTCTTTATAAAATTATCAACATCTTCCTTTGTTATATCATTCACTAATTCCACTTCATCATATACGTTAATATTTTGAATTACAGATTCAATAATACTTCTATATATCCATGTTAATTTTTCAGAATTATATATTACCTCTCCTTGTCTTTTCTTAAGCATTATTTTAAATCTTTCTTCATTTATTCCTTGTTCTTTAAGTTTTTTAATATACGATTTAATTTTACTTTCAAATTTTGAAGTATCTAAAACAAATGATGATATTACTATATGTGAAAAATTTCTACCACTTTCAAAAGAAAATTCTGGTTCAGAAATTAAAATTCCATCATTATACAATTCTTCATAAAACTCTGAAGATGTTGAAAAACAAACATCATTTATTATATCAGATATAATCATTGTTTTAACACTATCTTTTCCACTAATAGGTTTCATTTTAAATCCAATACATTCTATCGGCATAGATATAGGAAGATTTGATGTTATTTCGTTTTGTTTTATTTCTTCTGGTTCTTCTATAATATTCCTTTCAACTATATCGGCTTTTCTATTAGTGTAATACTTTTGAATTAATTTTTCTGTTTTATCAACAATATCCTCAACTGAAACATCACCAATGATAATTAGAAACATATTTTTTAAATTATAATATGAGTTATAGCATTTATATAATATGTCTTTATCTATTTTATTAATTGTCTCAACTGTCCCTGCAATATCAATATTTATAGGATGGTTTTTATACATACTTCTTAATAGATTATAATAAACGACCGAATTAGGCTCATCTTCATACATTTTTATCTCTTGAGCAATTATCCCTTTTTCTTTTTCAACATTTTGATCAGTAAAATAAGGTGATGAAACAAAATCTATTAACTTATCTAAGCATTCTTCATATCTATCGGCCGTTTCAAAATAATATACAGTTTGATCAAACGATGTATATGCATTTGAATCTACTCCCATTTTTGAAAATACATCAAGTGCGTTTGCGTTTTCTTGCTCAAACAATTTATGCTCTAAAAAGTGTGCAATTCCATCTGGAACTTTATATCTTTCTTTTGTTTCTATATCAACTAATTCATTATCTATAGATCCAAATACTGTACCAAACATTCCCATTTTTTTAGTATAATCTTTTCTTGGACATATAAATAATTTAAGACCACTTTTTAATACAGTTTTATATACCTTATCTTGAGTTATATTGTTAATCTCTACTTCAAATCTACTCATCTATCTTACCTCCTAAAAGATATATAGTATTTACTTCTATGTCTTTTGCTATATTTACAATATCGTCAATTGTAACCTTTTCTATTTCTTCAATAAATTTATTAATATCAAAATCCTCATTATAGTATTTATTGGCAAGTACTGCCCTATTATACATTATTTTACTATCAGATAAAGCTTTATATGTTAATACTATATTTTTCTTAGCTGTATCTAGTTCTTCTTCTGTTATATTACCATTTTTTAAATCTTCTAATTGGTTTTTTATAACAGTAGTTGCTTTTTCTTTTTTACTTAAATCAATACCAGAATATATGTATATAGCATTTATATATTTATTGTACTGAGATTTAGCAAAATATGCTAAACTTTCTTTTTCACGAACATTTTGGAATAATTTTGATGCTGGCGTTCCTCCAAGTATACTATTATATACTGTTACAGCAGGTATCATATTTGCATCTGTATTTTTAACGTTTAATCCAAAGCACAGTATACTTTGATTTAAAGTTTCATAATCTTTAATTTCTTTTAATTTTTCTCTATTTTTTATCTCTAATGCATTTATTTTATTACTTACTCCATTTAAAAACTTAATTCTTAGTTTGTCTTCTAGATCATCATAGCCATCAAGATTTCCTGTTATTACAATTTTTATTTCAGAAGTTTTTAAAAACTCTTTATAATATTCATAAATAGTTTTTTCTGTTTCTTTAGCTATTTCGTCAGCATCACCCAATGATGCTACTTTGTAATCACTTTCATCATACATTTCTTCTTCTAATCTTCTTAATGCCCATTTTCTTTTATCGTTTTGTTCTTGATTTATCTTCTCTAGCAAAGCCTCTTTTTCTCTAATAAAATATTCTCTTGAAAAAACTCCTTCTTCTAAATATGGATTATATATTATATCATTTAATATATTAATAACTTTGTCTGACACATCTTCGTTAATATACTTCTTATTTATAAATTCAACTCCAAACTCTACTTTATATATTCCTCCAATTTTCTCTACATTAACTGCTATACTTGAAGAATATAATTTGGCAAGTTCTAGTTCTAATTCTTTTTCTGTTTTTAGATTTTTTGTTCCCTTTCTTAGAATTGATGCAAGTAATGCGTTTTTTCCTGCTTCTTTTCTATCTAATTTTCTAATATAATTAACTGTTATAAATATACTTTTAAATTTATTATCATTTATTACTAAAATATCTTTATTCATATTCTATACCTCCTATAAAAGCCAAGTAAAACTTGGCTTTAAACATAATATTAACACTATAAATTATTTAATTCTTCCTTTACGATTTCACTAATAACTTTTCCGTCTGCTCTTCCTTGAGTTTTAGCTCTAACATTTTGCATAACCTTACCCATATCTTTTATTGATGCAGCTTGAACTTCTTCTATAGCATTTAAAACTATCTCTCTTATTTTGTCTTCAGTTAGTTGCTCTGGCATATATACTTCTAATATTTCTATTTCTCTATTCAAATTATCAATTATATCCTGTCTTCCTGCTTTTTTGTATTCTTCTAAAGATTCTCTTCTTTTCTTTACTTCTTTTGCAACAATAGCAAACATATCATCTTCTGATAGTTCCTTTTGCCCATCTTTTTCAATTTGAAGAATTGCTGCTCTTAGCATTGTAATTGTATCCTTTTTAATAGTATCCTTAGCTTGCATTGCTTCTTTTAATTCTTTTAATAAATCTTCTTTTAACCCCATTAAAAATTCCTCCTAAATATATTATACTTAATTTTTTTCTTTTAATTCAAATTTTGGCTCATCTTTTTTATTTTTAATTTTATACTTGGTAATAGCATAAATTCCTGCTATGTTTGCTAATATTATTATAAGTAAAATAAATTGCCATTTCATATTAGCAACAAGCGCTACAGCTATAATTCCAAGTACAGATGTTATTATATATAACGTAAGTACTGCTTGTTTTTGTGACAAGCCTAAATTTAATAGTCTATGATGTATATGTTCTTTATCAGGTGCGGTTATTTTCTGCCCTCTCAAAAGTCTTCTTATTATAGCAAATACCATATCAAATACTGGTATTCCTAAAACTATTATAGGTGTAGCTATAGCTAAAATAGTATAACCTTTAGCCATACCCATAATTGATATAACTGCAAGTGTAAATCCTAAAAAGTTAGAACCTACATCGCCCATAAATGTTTTCGCTGGATTAAAATTATATGGTAAAAATCCAAGAGTAGCTCCTACAAGAGCAATCGTTATTATTATAACTTCAAGTGGTGCACCTGTAAGTAAAAATATAACAAGTAGTGATATTGCAGATATACTTGATATTCCTGCAGCAAGTCCATCTAAACCATCAATTAAATTAACTGCATTAGTTATTGCTAGTATCCACACAACAGTTATCGGATATGCAAATATTCCAAAATCAATTATATTGCTATATATGAATGGTATCTTAATACCTACTATGCTAATTCCAAATAAATATATTACCGACGCTGCGACCAATTGAAATAAAAACTTTTCTATTGGTCTTAAATCTTTTAAATCATCTAAAAATCCCATTATCGCTATAATAGTTCCACCTATACAAAATCCTACAAATCTCATATCTACTTTTAAATTGTCATAAAATAATGATAAAATATAATAAACTAATAAAGTGACTGCCATAGAAAAAATTATAGCAATACCACCTGCACGTGGTATTGGTTTTTTATGTACTCTTCTATCATCCTTTTTAGGATTATCAATTATACCTTTTTTTACTGCAAATTTAATTGCAAAAGGTACTGTAAAATAACAAACAAAAAAAGATATAATTAAAATTATTCCATAAACATATATATTCATACTATTTACCTTCTTTTTCTTCTATTTCCTTGATTTTGTTAAGTCTTCTGACATGTCTTTCCTCTCCGGAGAATTCTGTATTTAAAAAAGTTTTTACTATATCATATAACTTGTTATCATCATTTGCTAAAGAAGTACGACCACCTAAACATAACATATTGGCATCATTATGAAGCCTCGTATATTTTGCTGTATATTCATCGTAACATATAGCTGCCCTTATTTTTTTATATTTATTTGCCGCAATTGCACTCCCTATCCCAGTTCCACAAATCATTATAGCTTTATCATCTTGTCTCATTTTACTACAAACATTATTTACTATATCTGTATAGTCATCTCCTTCTATATAATCTGGAGATACATCTAAATATTCATAGTTTTCTTCTCTAAGTTTTTCCTTTATTTTTTCTTTCATATCATATCCTGCATGATCTGAACCAATTATTATCAAACTATTCACCTCTCGTTATTTTTTCTATTAGTTTGTCCACATAATTGACAATTTCCTTTGCACAAGAAGAATATACATCTTTACCAAATCCCCATGGATCATCTATATCTAGATACTCATCTTCTCCGACATATTCTTTTAATGTAAAAGTTTTACCTTCTAGTTTTGGATATCTATTTAATATTTTTCTTTTGTGTGCTAATGTCATACATAATATTAAATCTGCATCTTTAATATCCGATTCTTCTATATATACAGCTCTATGCTCCGTTAAATCCGTATCATATTTTTTCATTACTTCTTTTGCATAATCTGTTGCTCTATCGCCTGTATATGCACTTATACCCGCAGATTGAATAATATATTTATCACTTAAATTAAGCTCATTTACCCTCTTTTGCATATAATGATGTGCCATTGCACTTCTACAAATATTTCCAGTACATACAAATAAAATTTTCATATTAAAATATGCTCCTTTAATACTTGTTAATAGTATCATAAAATAATGATAAAGTCAATCTATAGCTTGCACATAAGACAACCTATTAAAAAACCTATTATATAAATTATTCCTTCTTTGTTATTACCATTTTTACTATGCATTCCTGGTATTAATTCACACGCAACTATATAAAGCATTGCTCCCGCTGAAATTGCTAAACATGGCATTATATATTGGTTACTAAGATTACCTATAATTGTTCCTATTACTGCTCCAATACCAAGAAAAATTCCAATTATTATACAACTATTAAGAACACTTTTTTTACTCTTGTCTTCTTTTCTTATCATGTTTCCAATTATCATACCTTCTGGTATATTATGTAGCATAATTGCCATAAGTAAAGACATTCCAAGGATACTTGATATTTTGAATGCTGAACCTATTGCTATACCTTCTGTAATATTATGTCCTGACATAGCACTTACTATTACAAGTGATTCGTTATTTTTTTCATTATTCTTTATTTTATTAATTACTATCTCTAAAATTTTAACAAATAAAATTCCAATGATTGTAAATAAAACAACTAGATATTTATTACTTATTTCAAATGCTTCTTTAAGAAGTTCAAAACAAATTATTGCTGTTGTAATACCTGCCGTAAAAGATATAATTTTACTAGCACTTTCTTTTTTTGATTTTCCAAAAAAGCCTATTATTCCTCCTATTTCATTACTTATTACCCCTAATATAAAAGTAATTAGAAATATATTAAATACTGACACAAAAAACACCTCATAAAATTATATGAAAAAAAATTTTTTTTATGGCTAAATTAATGTAATGCATAAAAAGACGGCTAGTTTTAACTAGTCGTCTTAAATAAGTTTATTCCTCGCCACTGTTTATAAATATAACAATTTCATTACTTTCAGCAGACGAGTTTCCTGCCGAGTCTACTGCTGCTCCCGCAGCAATACAAATACATTGAGAAGCAACTTCAACACCCATTAATGTAATTCTGTATTCAGTATTAGATATTTTTTCAATCTTAGTTGGACTAAGAGAACCTGTCATACCAATTATACTGTTTACACCTATATTAAAGGATGCTAAATCTGTTTCGTCAGATGCTCTAGCTGTAATTGTAATTGTTTCTCCAATACTTACATTCGTTGCTCCTTCTAATGTCACTTTTGGAGGAGTAGTATCTCCTGGACCAGGATCTATGGAACCTTGAGTAACTGTAACTGGAATTACACAAACAGTATTACCTGTTGCGGTTGCTATTCCTCTGATGTTCGTTTCACCTACACCTACGCCTATTATTTGAATATTTCCATCTGAAAGAAGTTCCACTCTAGCAACATTATTGTTGTCAGAAACCCAATTGATGTTTTTATCTGTCGCAGAAACCGGATACACTGTTATGCTTACATTCCTTGTTTCATTTACACCAAGAGAAACTGAAGATGGGTTTGCGGAAGCTGATGTTATTACATCTCCTTCGCCTGATGTTCCGTCTTGAACGATTACTTTAACCGTCCCTTGTTCTCCTGAACCATCTTGAGCTCTAATGTAAATATACGTCGTTCCTACTGCATTACCAACTATAGTAGCATACGAATAACTTCCTGAAGTATAGACATTAGAGGTATAAGCAATATTTGAATTGCTAGATGTCCATCTAAGATTTTTATCATATGCGTCAGACGGTCTTATTCTCGCATTTATTTGACGACTCTCTCCTATTTGCAGATACAACGTACTCTCAGATGGTGTAATAGAAGTTATATACCCATCGTCATAAGGATAATCATTATATTCACTGTTTACTCTAACTCTTACAGTTACAGTTTTTCCGCTACCGTCTAGCGCTCTACCAGTAAGTGTAATATAACTGCTGGTTGACCTTCTAGCATGAATTGTAATATATGCTGTTCCTGAAGAAGAGTTCCAACTTTCTTCAATACTTACGTAGTTTGTATTAGATGACATCCAGTTTAACTTTTGATACTCTGCGTTAGAAGGATATATACTTACCTTAATATTACGCATTTCACCTTCTGTCATAGTCAAAGTGCTTGGATAAGCTGTTAGCCTGGTTATCTTTATGCCGTTTGGTCTGCCATATTCTTCATCAATATTCTTACCAAACTTCACTTTAAATGTTTGGCTCATTGCGTAAGCAACATCTGATCTTTTAAGTCCCTGGTATCCCACACAACAATCAAGTATTTTCCAAATCTGCTCTATTGTAAGAGGTCCTTCCGTATCAAAGTAATTATTTCCAACACCTATTAAAACTCCGTTAGATGCTGCTGTTATGATGTCCTGTTGTGCCCAATGACCAATAATATCATTGAAAACGTAATTATTATAGTAGTTGTTATAATTATTGTTGTAATAGTTGTTGTAACCATCATAATTGTACTGAGAATATCCTATTCCCATATTAAAGAATATCCTATTAAATCTACTATAAATTGCAGCCATTTCTGCTCTTGTTAAAAGCTGCGAAAAACGCATTGTATTGTCATCAAAGCCTACAAGAATACCATTAGACCATAAAACGTTGACTTCACTCTGTGCATATGGATTTACATAATTGTAATCTTCAAATGGAACCTGATTATATCCACCTGACAGCCTAGAATAACCTTGCCTATCTAACGCTCTTTGAACAGCTCTTAAAAAAAGTAAAAAAGCTTCTCCACGTACTACTTGCCGTTGAGGTGACTCATACCAAGTAGGATCATAAGCTACTTGCAGTTCATTTGCCCATGCGCTCATGTAGTAAGTTCCATAATAGCCACTGTTATAATTATAATTACTATAGTTTTCACCTGTGTAATTATAATCATATCCTCCTGATGGATCATAATTTGCAAATGCAGGAATAGTTATAGAAAAAACCATTGACAGCATCAGCAAAAGAGCCAGTAGTTTCCGTTTCATTTTAGTTCCTCCTTTATAATTTTAAATTATTACATCTATATTAAAATGGTTGGCCCATTATTATTTTTTTGCACAACACCTCCTTAAATTATTATCTTAAAAAATAAATTTATTTTTTATAAATATATTTTTCCGATATAATTATACTATATTTAATAAGCCTTGTCAATATTTATGTAAACATGCGTATTTTAAAAAAATAGATATAAAATCTATTATATCTACTATCTATATTTAATTCTTATCTTTCTTCTTTTGAACGTAAAAAGAAACTTCCGCAAGTAATTTATCGCTAAACAATTTTCTTGCTATCTTTACTATTTTTTCACTAATTCCTGGACATATTATTACTTTTTTTCTAAACATTCCATCTACTGCTTTTTTTGCAACTACATCACTAGTCTTTGATCTAATACTAAATTTTACGTTAGCAACACTATTAAAATTAGTATAAACAGGTCCAGGACAACAAACACTAATTGATACATTACTTTTTGATTTTTTCAGTTCTTTATCAATTCCTTGTGTTAATCTTAAAACATAAGATTTAGTTGCATAATATTCTGTCATTAGAGGACCTGGTAAAAATCCTGCAATTGAACCTATGTTTAATATATATCCTTTATTTTTATCTTTCATATCTTTTAAAAACAAATACGTTAATAAATGTAGTGCTTTTATGTTTAGTTCTATCATATTTATTTGTGTGTTTATATCAATATTTTCAAAATTACCAAAAGCTCCAAATCCTGCATTATTAACTAAAACTTCTATATCTTCTCTTTTTATATTGTCATATAATTCTAATACTTGTTTTGTATCAGATAAATCTACCAAAAATACTTTTACTTCTGTATTACACTCATTTTTTAGTTTATTTAAATTTTTTTCATTACGGGCTACAGCTATAATATCATAACCTTTTTTACTTAAATATTTTGCTATTTCGTATCCAATTCCCGAAGAAGCTCCTGTAACCAATGCTTTCATTATATACCTCCATATTATTTTAATAACTCTTTTGACCAAATATTATATAGTCTATCAAATGAATATTGAGCATTTGCAGGACTAGTAGAAGGAAGTTCAATATACTTTATATTTTCTAATTTTTTATTATATTTAATATATGTTTCAAATGATTTTCTTCCATTAAATATAACTTTATTAATGCTAGTTTTATTGATTAGACTATTAATATCATTTACTTCTATATTCTGTATTGTACTGTCTGCCGATCCTATAATATCACAACTTTTTATACTATCCCAAATAGCAAGTTTATTGTCTAAAATAAGTTTCTTTTTTTCCTCAATTGTAGTTGGTTTTTCTGAATTATATATGGCAGCAATTAACTTCCAAAATCTATTTTGTGGGTGAGCATAATAAAAATTTTGTTTTCTTGATATTACAGATGGAAAGCTTCCTAATATTAAAATATTGCTCTCTTTTGAATATATTGGCTCGAATGGATGCTCTATCATTTTCTTCTCCCCTAAAATAACAACGATAATATATCATATCAATTTTTCAAATACAAGTTATTAAAAAGATATATATTTAAATATATAGTAGTATCTTACTATTACAAACAGCTTTAAATAATACTTTATTAATTTTAAATATTTTTTTACTAATTATATGTAATCTAATTTAAATACGAAAATCTAATTATAATTTTATATGAAATAAAAGACACTAAATATACCTTATCTAGTGTCTTTAAAATTTGGCGGAGAGTGAGGGATTCGAACCCTCGCTGCCCTTATGCGGACACTAACTGTTTAGCAAACAGTCCCCTTCGGCCTCTTGGGTAACTCTCCATAATATATTAACTATGCTATATATTATATACTAATTTAATTATAAGTCAACATTTATAGTTATAAAACCAAAAAGAAGTACTTATTTTTAAATTCTTTATATACGATAAAAAAATAGTACCCGTAAAGGATACTTATTATACTGGCGGAAGAGGTAGGATTCGAACCCACGGTGCCTTTCGACATCACCAGTTTTCAAGACTGGCTCCTTAAACCACTCGGACACTCTTCCATATGTAAGTATTAAATATTATAGCATAAATATAAATTTTGTCAATACCTAGAAAGAGTTTTTTCTAGGTATTGCAAATACTACATAAAGCTCTTACTGTTTAACGCTTTTTTTAAAGCTTCATTTTCTTCTATTGATAAATTGTTCTTAGCTTCCCCATTTACTATCTCTCTTGCATAAATATTAGATCCTTCTCTAGTATAAACACTATTTATTAGAACTCCATCATCTTTATAATTTAACAAAGCTAGTGCAAAACTAAGTCCATTGTTACCTGTCTCATAAGCGTCATATTTTACTAATCCCACTTTTTGAACACATTTTTGCATTTTTCCTTCTATAGATGAACATTCTATTTTTGTTTCTTCACAATATCTTTTCGTTTCTTCCATATTATTAAGTAAATTTTCAATATCCTTTTCTAAATTATCATTATCAAATTTAGACCAAATTTCATTATACTTATTCTCATATTTCTTTAACTTTATTATATGTATTATTAACATAACTATACATATAATTAAACTAACCATTATAATAATAGTTAATATACTTAATATTTCTAGTGAAAATATTGTTTCTTGGTTCATATTTTTACTCCTATTATAATTCTATATTTAGTTTTTCTAAAACTCTTTCTAACCCGTTATTATCATAATATTCTATTATTATTTTTGGCTTTGTCTTTGTTGCATCTATTTTAACTTTAAGACCAAAATATTCTGTTAGCTTTTCTTCAACTGATTTATATATAGTTCCTATTTTTTGAGCAACATTTTTCTTTTTTACTTTATATTTATCATTGTTATATATTAGTTTCTCAACTTCTCTAACAGTTAATTTCTTTTCGATTATTTTATCTGCAAGTTTCAATTGTTCTTCTTCATTATCAATTGCAAGTAATGCTCTTGCCTGTCCTTCTACCAATTTTCCATCTAATACTTTCTTTTGTATTTCGTTTGGAAGTTTTAATAATCTCATAGTATTAGATACACCTGACAAACTTTTACCTGTCACACGAGATACATCTGCAACGTTATATCCCTCTATATCCATAAGTTCTTTTAAAGCTTGAGCAACTTCTATAATATTCAAGTCTTCTCTTTGTATATTTTCTATAAGTGCTACTTGTTTTTTCTTAGTGTCGGTATAGTCTTTTATAATTACAGGAACTTTTTCTAGTCCTGCAAGTTTAGATGCTCTCCATCTTCTTTCGCCTGCTACTATTGTATATCCATTCTCATTTTTTACAACCAAAATCGGTTGAATTACACCGTTTTCTTTGATAGAATCAGCTAATTCCTCTAGTTTCTTTTGATCAAATATCTTTCTTGGTTGATTTAGCATTGGCTCTATATCTGATATCTTTATTTCAACAACTTCCCCTAGTTTATTGCTTTTATTAGTAACAGTTTTTACATCTTCTATATCATCAAAAAGAGCATCTAGCCCTCTCCCTAGACCTTTTGAGTTTTTAGTCATATTAACCTCCTACTTTTCTTCTTTATTATTATTTATTAATTCTTTTGCAAGTTTTTTATAAGTCCTTGCACCTTTAGATAAAGGATCATACATCGATATTGGTAATCCATGACTTGGGGCTTCACTTAAACGTATATTTCTTGGTATAACTGTATTAAATACTCTTTCCCCAAAATATTTTGATACTTCTTCTGCAACTTGAGATGATAATTTAGTTCTAGAATCATACATAGTAAGAAGTACTCCTTCTATTTCAAGATCCGGATTTAAGTGTTTTTTAACCAACTTTATAGAATTTACTAATTGTCCTAATCCTTCTAACGCATAATACTCACACTGTATAGGTACAATAATGCTATCTGATGCTGTAAAAGCATTTAATGTTATGAGTCCAAGCGATGGTGGACAATCTATAAATACATAATCATATTTTGTTTCCATTCTATCTAATGCATTTTTTAACCTATTCTCACGTGAAACTAGTGAAACTAATTCTATTTCTGCACCTGCTAAATCTATATTAGAAGTACAAATATGTAAATTTTTTACCATAGTCGGTTTTATAGCATCTTCTATTTTTATGTCATCTATTAGCACATTATATACTGATTTTTCATTATGACTATTAATACTAAGACCACTTGTGGCATTACCTTGTGGATCAATGTCTATTAATAAAACTTTCTTTCCTTTTTCTGCTACGCAGGCACTTAAATTTATTGATGTAGTTGTTTTTCCTACACCACCTTTTTGATTTGCTATTGATATTATTTTAGGCATTTTTTCTTTTTTCACCTCTTTTGATTATTATATTACAAAATAGACAAAAAAGAAAGAGAAAATAATATATTTCTCTCTCTTTTTTAAGTTTATTGTCCAATACTGTATTTTTCTAAATAATAGTAGAGTTTTGATATTCCTCCTATCCTTTCTAAAGCTGAGAAAAGAGAAACATCTGTATCTTTAATAAATCTAAAGAAATTACTACATTGATTCTGTTTAAATTGAACATATAATGCTTCTAATTTTTCCTTGATGATATATTCCTTTTCTTTATCCTCCTCTACAAGTATTTTCCGAAGTTTTCTTGCTTCTAATTCTTGATACCTATTAAGTCCATGTTTACAATTAAGTTTCTTCATTTATATTTCCTCCCAATTATATTAATAAAAGAGCTTATTTTTGATATGTTAATATTATATCATATAACAGCTTTTAAATCAAATTACAACGGATTCTTCTTTATCTTAGAATAATTTCTTGGATATTTATCACTAATACTTTCTAACTTTTTAAAAGATAAAATTGTTCTAGTAATTTCTTCATCTTTGTATTTTATATTTTTTCTTTCATTAGTAATAAGGTCTAATTTAAGAATGTCTATTGTTTTTTCGGCATTATTTATCTCTTTTTCTACAGATGAGGCCTTCATACATATACAATTACCACCTTTTTTTACATATCCAGAAATATACTCTAGTAATATATTTAATGGTGCTACTGCCCTAGCCACCGCTATATCATACTGTTGTCTATACTTTACATTGTGAGCCATATCTTCTGCTCTACCATGAACAGTTTCTATGTTTTTTATATTTAATTTATTAATTACTTCATCTAAAAACATTATTCTTTTATTAAGTGAATCTAATAATGTCATTTTTACTTTTCCTTCAAAATAAATAGCTACAACTATTCCAGGAAAACCTGCGCCAGTACCTACATCTATTATTTTGTCATTTTCTTTTATATAATTTATACATAACAAACAATCTATAAAATGTTTTATTATTATCCCCTCATCATCTGTTATAGATGTAAGGTTTATTTTATCATTCCATTCTAATAGAAGTTCTTTGTATAAATAATATTTTTCCGCTTGTTTATTACTTATTTCTATATCATATTTTTTAGCTTCATTTATAAGCATAAGCTTAAATTCTTCTTTAGTCATTTTCATGTGAAAACTCGTCTCCTTTTTTATTTATTTGATTAATATATATTAAAAGAACTGATATGTCAGCTGGTGAAACCCCTGATATTCTAGAAGCTTGTCCTATTGAAGATGGTTTTTGCTTATTTAGTTTTTGTCTTGCTTCTAATGATAATCCTTTTAATTTTTCATAATCTATATCTGAATTAAGTTTCCTATTTTCTAATTTTTTAAAACCCTTTATTTGTTCTAACTGTATTTTAATATATCCCTCATACTTAATTTGAATTTCAACTTGTTCTTGAACACTTTCTGGCAGGTCAGGTCTATCTTTATCTAATTCTTTAGTATTTGCATAGTTTAATTCTGTTCTCTTTAATAGTTCAGATAATTTTACCCCTACTTCTAGCTTACTACTACCAAGCTTTTCAAGAATATTATTGTTAATTTCATTAGGTGATATTTTTTTATTTTTTATTCTCTCAATTTCGCTATAAATCATTTCTCTTTTATTTAAAAATTTATTATATTTCTCTTTTGATACAAGGCCGACATTATATCCTTTTTCAGTTAATCTTAAATCCGCATTATCTTGTCTAAGCAATAATCTATACTCTGATCTTGATGTCATCATTCTATATGGTTCATTTGTTCCTTTTGTTACTAAATCATCTATTAATACGCCTATGTATGCTTCAGACCTATCTAATATTAATGGTTCTTTTTTATCTAGTTTCCTAGTTGCATTTATTCCAGCTATAATCCCTTGTGCCGCAGCTTCTTCATATCCAGAACTACCATTAACTTGACCTGCGAAAAATAGTCCTTCTAGTCCTTTATACTCTAAAGAAAGATTTAAATTCGTTGGATCTATACAATCATATTCTATAGCGTATGCAGGGCGCATCATCTTAGAATTTTCTAATCCTGGGATTGTTCTATACATTTTTATTTGAACTTCTTCTGGCAGAGATGATGACATTCCTTGTATATATGATTCATTTGTATTTTCTCCCATAGGTTCTATAAATATTTGATGACGTTCTTTATCCTTAAACCTCATTACTTTGTCTTCTATTGAAGGACAATAACGAGGTCCTATTCCCTTTATTTCCCCACTATATAAAGGAGATCTATGTATGTTTTCTTTTATAACTTTATGGGTATCTAAATTAGTATATGTCAAATAACACTTAATCTGCTTTTTATTTAGAATTTCTTTATTTTCTTCATTATCGAAAGAAAATGTTTTTACATTATCATCTCCGTATTGAACCTCCATTTTGCTAAAATCTAAATCTTTACTATTCATCCTTGCAGGAGTACCTGTTTTAAATCTCCTAAGTTCTATACCCATTCTTTGTAAACTGTGTGATAATTCATTAGCAGGAAACACTCCATCTGGTCCACTTTCAAAAGATACTTCACCAATTATGACCTTCCCTTTTAAATAAGTTCCTGTTGTCACTATTACCGCCTTACTTTCATATATAGCACCTGTTCTTGTTTTTATCCCTTTTATTTTGCCATCATAAATAATATCAGTTACTTCTGCTTGATATATATCTAGATTTTCTTCATTTTCTAATGTGTTTTTCATATACATATGATATTTTTTTCTATCAATTTGAGCTCTTAATGAATGAACTGCTGGTCCTTTTGAACTGTTTAACATCTTAGATTGAATATAACAAGCATCTGCAGCTTTTCCCATTTGTCCCCCAAGAGCGTCTATTTCTCTAACTAAGTGTCCTTTAGAAGTACCGCCAATACTTGGATTACAAGGCATATTGGCTAATGTGTCCATATTAATTATAAACATAGCTGTTTTTTTACCTAATCTTGCTGATGCAAGAGCTGCTTCTATACCAGCATGTCCTCCTCCTATAACTACAATATCATATTTTCCTGCTTTATACTCCATTACTTTTCCTACTTTCCTAAACAAAATTTTTCAAATATTTTATTTATTACATCACTTGTAACTTCTTCTCCTATTATTTCACCTAAATACTTAGCAGAATTTTTAATATCTATTTCTGCTATATCCACTCCTATATTTTTTTCAATTTCATTAATGGCTTTATTTAAACTAGTATAACTCTTATCTAATAATTCTTTATGTCTTTGATTTACTATTATAATACTATCATCATTGCTGATTTGCTCTAAATTAAACATATAAGCAATTTTATTTTTAAGAGTATCTATACCTTCCTTAGTAAAAAAAGATGTCTCTATGACGTTTTTAAAGCTTTGTAGTTGTTTCTTTACTTTACCAACTTTTTCATGTGAAACATCAATCTTATTTAAACAAATTATATACTTTTTATTCTTTTCCATTATCTTATTTATTAACTCTTTATCTTTTTCTGTTAATCCTTTTAATAAATCTATTACTATTATTATTAAATCTACTTTATCTATTATTGCAAAACTTTTTTTAATTCCTATTTTTTCTACTACGTCTTCAGTATCTCTTATACCTGCAGTATCAAATATATTAAGAACAATATCATCTATAATAACTGTTTCTTCTACTATATCTCTTGTTGTTCCTTCTATATCAGTCACAATTGCTTTATCGCTATTGGATAAAATATTTAAAAGAGATGATTTTCCCGCGTTAGTTCCACCTAAAATAGCTACATTTATTCCATCTTTTATATATTTACCATCATCATATGAATTTATATATTTCTTAAGATTTATAGATATATCTTTAAGTTTATTAATTATTTCATTGTTCTCTAATTCTTTATAATCATATTCAGGATAATCTATACTTACTTCAATTTGTGCAAGAAGCTCAATTAGTTTTTCTCTTTCTGTTTTGACAATATTATATAAACCTCCCTCAAGTTGTTCTGTCGCTATTTTTGTTTGAAGCTTAGTTTTTGCATTTATTATATCAATAATACTTTCTGCTTTAGACAAATCCATTTTACCGTTTAAAAAGGCTCTTTTTGAAAACTCTCCAGGACCTGCTAATCTTGCTCCTTTTTTTATAACAAGTTCTAATATATTTAAAGTAACTCTTCTACCTCCATGACAATTTATTTCACATACATTCTCACCAGTAAAAGAATTTGGTTTAATAAAATATGAGACTAATACTTCATCTAACACTTTATCATCATCTAATATTTTTCCATATATTATCTTTTGATGATCAAGCTTATCTGAAGCTGTAAATATTTCATCTATTATTTTCTTACTATTTTCCCCGCTTATTCTTATAATATTTATACCTGTATTATTTCCACCGGTACTAATAGCTGCAATTGTATCTGTTAACATAATTTTATTTTCTCCTCACAAAAAAGTCAGACAAAGTCTGATCTTCTTTTAACAATTATCTTTTTAACTTTATTATAACTCTTCTTCTTGGCTCTATACCAATACTTTCAGTTATTACATCATTTCTATTAGAAAGTTCTGTATGTATAATCATTCTTTCATATGCAGACATAGGTTCTAATTTTATTATTTTTTTAAATTTAACAACATTATCTGCCATTTTATTAGCAAGTCTTTTTAGTATTTCTTCCTTTTTCTTTTTATAATTATTTACTTCAATAAATACTTTTGCATTTTCTTCTGTATCTTTTTGTAATATTGAGTTTATAGTTGATTGCAGAGCTTCTATAGTTCTCCCTTTATATCCTATTAAATGAGCACTATCACCACTATCTATAATAACTTCAACCTTTCCGTTATTATTGCTTACTTCGTATTTAGAATCATCTTTCATTATTTCAAAAATTTTACTTACTATAGCATCTACTTTTTGAATTGTAGCAGAAACTGTAGCATCATCTAATTTTTTATCTACAGTTAATCTAACTTTAGCAAGTTTACTAGAAAGCACTCCTAACATTCCTTTTGTTGGTTCTTCCAAAACTTCTATCTTTACATAATCTCTTGGAACTTTTAATTCTTCTAAGCCTTTTCTAATTGCTTCTTCAACTGTTTTACCCATTTGTTCTGTAATTTTTTTCATTAATTTACGCTCCTTTCGTTAAGCATAATCTTTTTATCTTTTACTAATTTTGTTATTAATAATTGCGAACCTACTTGACATATACTTCCTACAAGCCAGTAAATTCCTAATGCAAGTGGCATTATATATGATATATACGCTGATAAAAATGGTAATAATAAATTCATTGTTTTTTGTTGTTCTTTTTGCTCATCAGTTAAATTACTAGTTTTCATAGTTATTTTTGTTTGAAGTATTGATAATGCTAAACTTAGAACTGGCACTATCAAAGTATAGTAACTAGGTTTTTCCTCTTTTGGTATATTTTTATTAACTGAATTTGCAGGTATATCACCAAAGTTAATTCCAATAAAATCCATATTTATTATTTCTTTATCATTAGCTATTCTAATCTCGTTATCTCTAATATCTGCCTTACTTACTTCTTTATCTTCTCCTACTATTTCTTGTACATATTCTACTATTTGATCATTAGGAACTTGTTTAATATATGTAAGTGGTTGCTTTACTATATAAAACATAGCTATAACTATAGGTATTTGAATTAATGCTGGTAAACATCCTGCCATAGGGTTTATTTTATGTTCACTATATAATTTTTGAAGTTCCGTACCTATTTTTTCATTATTTCCTTTATATTTCTTTCTTATCTCTTGTTCCATTGGAGATATCTTTTTTATTTCTTCCATTGATTTTGCTTGTTTTAAATTAAGCGGAAATAAAATAATCTTTGTCAAAACAGCAAAAATAACAATAGAAAGTCCATAGTTTTCACCTACTAAATTATATATTAATCTTATTATTGCTCCAAATAAATTTGCTATTGCCTCTATCATTTAAATTCTCCTTAAATTATTTAACTTCGTCTATTCCACCGTTTAGAAAACGGATTACATCTTAATATTCTAAAAATAGCCATTATACTGCCTTTAATTATACCATATTTGTCAATAGCTTTAATAGCATAATTGGAACATGATGGATAATATCTACAGTTTCTTCCAAACTTAGAAGATATATACTTTTGATAAAATTTGATTATATAAATAATAGCTTTTTTAGGTAACAATGCAATTTTATTAATTATTCTCTTCATTTAAAGAAATCTCTTGATCTCTAATGCAATTTAATAGTTCTTTTTTAATAACATGGAAATTTACACCATCAATATTTATATTTTTTTTAAATAAAATAATAATATTAAAACCTGGTTTTATTTTCTTCTCTATCTCTTTATATGCTTCTCTTGCCCATCTTTTTAATCTATTTCTTACTACACTATTTCCATGTTTTTTACTAACGCAAATACCTAAAAAATTTTTATCTACATTCTTATTATTTTTTAAAAAATATACAGTTATATTATCTTCGTGTGAATATTTTCCTTTTCTTAATACATTTTTAAATACATATCTTCCTTTTAAAGAATTTGTAAATACCATATTACTCTCCTTTTCTAGTATTTATTTTAACATAATATATAAAAAAAATAAAGGTATTAAATACCTTTATAAAAAAATAATTAGTTATTTATTAGTGAGTTAATTCTGCTCTACCCTTTGCTCTTCTATTTCTTAATATTTTTCTACCTGCAGAAGTACTCATTCTTTTTCTAAAACCATGTTCTCTTTTTGCTTGTTTATTTTTTGGTTGAAATGTCATTTTCATGTCTTACACCTCCAAAGTTATTAATGTGATTTTTTCCTTTTAGGATTATACTATATATTTTTTTATTTGTCAAATCATTTTAATAAAAAATATCAAATCCAGTATATAATTTAATGTATATAATAAATGTTGACATAATATACTATAAATGATATAATTATGTTCTACGATATATTATTATTATCTAAAAACTAATGTTTTAGGAGGGCTCAAGTATGTACAATATAGAAAACATGACTTTAAAAGAAATTCAAGAATTATATTTAAATTATTTTCCAAAAACAAATTATGATGATGTTTTTAATTTACCATTAAAAATATTAATAAAAAGAGTAGAGGAGGAAGAGCAACTTATTGATAAACTAGATATAGAAAATTCCACTTTAAAACACATTCCAAGTAGAAAGAAAAAATCACGTAGGTCAATGACCTATAAGAATAATAAATTTACTAAAAAATATCCAAAGTGGAAAGAAAAGTCTAAAAAATCTATTTCAAAATTAGAAGATACAACTAATCGTTCGTATCTTAAGAAAAAATGTAATGGATATATAAAATTAAAACCTAAAAATTCTATTTCTTAATTTTTTACCCCGAGCTAATTTGGCTTGGGGTACTTTTTATATTATGTATAGGAAAGATTTTTTTTAAATACTTGTATTTTCTGTAATTATTTGATATATTATAGCAAAAATATGTCTTGTTTTTTGTAAAAAAATAAATTAACAACTTTATGTAACATATTATTTTGATACTGATTATTTTTCTATAAAAGTTATCAACACCTGTGGATAACTTTGTGGATAACTTTTAAAAAAGGAGGTTAAAAATGGGAGAAAATTTTATGAAAACTTGGGAACAAGCACTTGAAATTTTGCAAGAAGAAATATCCCCAGTTGGATATAAAACATACGTAGAAGTAATGATTCCTAGGCTTTCTGATGAAAATACAATATGTTTTTTAGCACCTTCTAATTATCATATAGAAGTTCTTTCTAAAAAATATTTAGATTTAATTCAGAATACCTTAACTTTTTTGACTAAAAAGAATTATATAATAACTTTTGAATCAAAAGAGGGATCCACAGAAGATGAAAATAATATCGAACATACAAATGAAAAAGAAAACTCTAATAATTTAAATCCTATTAATATTGAAAATACAAATGAAAACAAAGTTGTTAATAATATAACTTCAAATAATTCTTCAATTTCACATGCAATCGGACTTAATCCTAAATATACTTTTGAGAATTATATAGTCGGAAGTAATAACAGATTTGCTCATGCTTCTGCAGTAGCCGTTTCTGAAAGTCCAGGTTCAAAATATAATCCATTATTTATATATGGTGGAGTAGGGCTTGGCAAAACTCATCTTAT
Organism: uncultured Clostridia bacterium; assembly: GCA_944388545.1. Taxonomy (GTDB): domain Bacteria; phylum Bacillota; class Clostridia; order TANB77; family CAG-465; genus CALXJE01. The sequence goes on along the minus strand of CALXJE010000022.1, from coordinate 7,170 downwards.
GCAATCAATAGGTCACAATATAGTTGAATCATATCCAGGCTTTAATGTTATATACACAACAGGCGAAAACTTTGCTAATGAGCTTGTTTCTGCAATAATGAATAATAACAGTGAATCTTTCAGAAATAAATATAGAAATATTGATCTATTATTAATTGACGATATTCAATTCTTAGCAGGTAAAGAAAAGTGTCAAGAAGAATTTTTCCACACTTTTAATACATTATTTGAAGGTGGAAAACAAATAGTATTAACAAGTGAAAAACCACCAAAAGAAATTAATTTATTAGAAGATAGATTAAAAACTCGCTTTGAAATGGGTCTTGCAGTTGATATACAGGCTCCTGATTATGAAACTAGACTAGCAATTCTTAGAAAAAAAGCTGAAAAAGAACGTTATGTAATAAACGACGATGTTCTTATAAAAATAGCTACTAAAGTAACATCCAATATTCGTGAACTTGAGGGAGTATTTAATAAATTAATAGCATATACATCTTTTACAAACAAAGAATTAACAGATGCTATAATTGATAATACAATAGAATCCATATTAGTAAAAAATACTAAAGTATTAACAAGTACATTAATAATACAAGTTGTATGTAAATTTTTTAATATAAAGGTAAATGATATACTAAGCGAAAAAAGATCTAATAATGTAGCTTATCCTAGACAAATCGCAATGTATTTATGCAGAGAATTAATAAATATGACATTTCCTAATATAGGTAAAGATTTTGGTGGAAGAGATCATTCAACAGTTCTTCATGCTTATTCTAAAATTTCTGAGGAGTATGAACATAATGAAGAAACCAGATCATTAATAGACGATATCAAAAAATCCCTATCTGTCAGTATTTAGATGCCAATATTTCAAAAATATTACAAATATAATTAATGTTCGTTACGATGTTCTTTTTTATCCACATAATCCAGTGGATAAGTTGTTGATAATATTGTGGATAAATTATTTTTATAAAGTTATCCACCAAAAACAAGTGTTCTGTGGATAGTTTTTACATGTTATCCACAGGTTTATCAACAGTAGTTTTGTTTTATATTTTGGTAGTTAGAAGTAGTTATCCACATAATCAACAGGTTCTACTACTACTACTACTAAATAATAAATATATATAATAGCAATCAGATGATTGTTTTTAGGGGAGGATTAAAATGAAATTTAAATGTAGTAAAAATGATTTATTAAATTGTTTAAGCAGTGTAACAAAAACTGCATCTTCAAAAACAACAATGCCAATATTAGAAGGAATTCTAATTGAAACAATTGGAAATAATGTTAAATTTACAACTAATGACCTAGAAATAGGTAGTGAATATATTATAAAAGCATCTGTTAGTGAAGAAGGAAAAACAGTTGTAGACAATAAAATGCTTAATGAGATAATTAGAAAATTAGAAGTTGATGAAATATCATTTGAAGTAGAAAATAATACTTTTATAATAAAATCAGCAAGTGGAATATTCAAATTATCAACTATGAATCCTGAAGAATATCCAAAATTACCTGTGTTTAATATAGATAATTCTATAACTGTTAATCAATCTATATTTAAGGATATGATAAAGAAAACAATATTTGCAACAAGTCAAGATGAAAATAGACCTATATATACAGGAGCACTAGTAACAGTTGAAGACAATGTTTTAAAAGTTGTAGCTATAGATGGTTTTAGATTAGCTTTAAAACAATATTTATTAGAAAAAAGTAATAATAATTTTAAAGCTATAATACCTGCTAAAACATTAGCAGAACTTATAAAAATTCTTAATGATGATTCAGAGTCAGATGTAAAAATAGGAGTTAATAAGAATCAAGCATTATTTGAAATGGGAGAATGTATAGTTGTAAGTAGAATAATAGAAGGAGAATTTTTGAATTATAATTCTGTTATTCCTAATGAATTTGAAACAAAAGTAAAAATAAATACAAAAAGTCTATTAGAATCACTTGATAGAGTTTCACTATTTTCTAGAGAAGTTTCTGAAAAAGAAAAGAAAGCTCCTATAAAAATTAACGTATCTATGGAAGGTATAGAAATTTCTTGTACAAGTTTAGCAGGAGATGCAAAAGAAGACGTAGTAGGTGTAGTTGAAGGAAAAAGTTTAGAAATTGGATTTAATCCAAGATATTTAATTGAAGCATTAAAAGTAATTGAAAATGAAGAAATTATAATGAATTACACTACTAGTGTGTCTCCAATGATAATAAAACCAATACACGGTAATGATTATATATATATGGTATTACCAGTTAAATTAAGACAAGATTAAGATAGAGGATAAAATAATGTATGTTACTAATTTAAAATTAGTTAATTTTAGAAATTATAAAGATCTTGAACTTGAAATAGATAAAGGTGTTAATGTTTTTTTTGGAAATAATGCAGCAGGAAAAACTAATATATTAGAAGCAGTATATATGTCAGCAATTACAAAATCATATAGAACAGGAAAAGAAAGTGAAGTTATTAACTTTAAAGAAAATTATTCAAATATTTTTGTGGATTATGTGGATAAAATAGGCAGAAAAATAAAGATACAAATATATATAGATAAAGATTCTAAAAAAAAAATAAAAGAAGATAATATTGATATAAAAAGGGTTTCTGATTTTATAGGGAAGTATAATGTTGTTATTTTTTCTCCAGAAAGTTTAGACATTATAAAAGGATCGCCTAAAAATAGAAGAAAATTTATAGATATGTTACTTAGTCAGTTATCAAAATCATATTTATTAAAACTTCAAGAGTATAATAAGATATTAAATATAAAAAACAACATGTTAAAAAATGAAGATAAAGGATTAGATAATGACTATTTAGATATATTAGATGAAAAAATAGCGGAATATATTAGTTATATAGTTAAAGAAAGAAAATCAATAATTGATAAAATAAATATATATGCAAAAAGGATTCAAAAAGACTTAACAGATAACTTAGAAGAGATTAATATAAAATACATTTCAGAGTTTTTAGATTTAGATATAAAAGAAATATATAATTTATTAAAAAAAAATAGATATTTAGATATATTAAAGAAAACATCTAATAAAGGAATACAAAGAGATGACATTGAAGTTAAAATAAATAATATAGATGTTAAAGTTTACGGTTCACAAGGACAAAATAGAACAGCACTTCTTACACTTAAATTAACAGAATTAGAAATATTAAAAGATGAAAAAGAAGACACACCTATATTATTATTAGATGATGTTTTATCAGAACTTGATAATAATAGAATAGACTATTTATTAAAATATATAGAAAATTATCAAACTATAATAACTACTACAGAAATAGAAAGTTTGAAACATTTAAATAATATTTCTTTCTATAAAATTTTAGATGGTAGAGTTGAAAAAATAAAAAATAAGTGATAAAATTTAAAAAATAATATAAAATTTTAGAAAAGAGGTAAAATGATGGCAGATTATAATGAAAACCAAATTCAGGTATTAGAAGGGCTAGAAGCAGTAAGGAAAAGACCAGGTATGTATATAGGGAGTACATCTGAAAGAGGTCTTCATCATTTAGTATATGAAATAGTAGATAATGCAGTAGATGAAGCATTAGCTGGATTTTGTAATGAAATAAATGTAGAGATATTAGAAGATAATAGTATAATGGTAAAAGATAATGGTAGAGGAATTCCACTTGGGATACATCCTAAAATGGGTATACCTGCTGTTGAAGTTGTTTATACAATACTTCATGCTGGAGGAAAATTTGGAGGAGAGGGATACAAAGTATCTGGAGGACTTCATGGTGTAGGTGCATCTGTTGTTAACGCATTATCTGAACATGTTACAGTAGAAGTTTGTAATGGAGATGGTAATTATCAAATAAGTTTTAAAAGAGGAAAAGTAGTAGAAAAGCTTCATAAAGTTTCGGAAGGTAAAAAAAGAGGAACAAAAGTAATATTTAAACCTGATGCAGAAATATTTGAAACCACAGTGTTTAATGCAGAAACACTTGCTCAAAGACTTAGAGAAATGGCGTTTTTGAATAAAGGATTAAAAATAACTTTACAAGATAAAAGAAGTCAAGAAAATGAAAAATTAGAATTTCATTATGAAGGTGGAATAGTATCTTTTGTTGAATATTTAAATAAAGGTAAAGAAGCTATTAACAAACCGGTATATTTTGAATCTTTAGGTGGAGAAGTAGAAGCAGAAATAGCTTTACAATATACAACATCTTATAGTGAAAATATACATTCTTTTGTTAATAATATAAATACAATCGAAGGTGGAACTCACTTAGAAGGATTCAAAAGAGGACTTACTAAAGTCTTTAATGACTATGCTAGAAAGTTTAATATATTAAAAGAAAAAGATTCTAATCTACAAGGTGATGATATAAGAGAAGGAATAACAGCTATTGTAAGTGTAAGAGTTAAAGAACCTCAATTTGAAGGACAGACAAAAACAAAATTAGGAAACAGTGAAGTTACATCTATTGTAAATAATATAATTATAGAAAATTTATCATATTATTTAGAAGAAAATCCAAAAGAAGCAAAAGCTATTATAGACAAAGCATTGTCTGCTTTAAGAGCAAGAGAAGCAGCTAGAAAAGCAAGAGAATTAGTTAGAAGAAAAAATGTTCTTGAATCTACAACATTACCAGGAAAACTTGCTGATTGTCAGGAAAAAGATGCGTCAAAATGTGAATTATATCTTGTAGAAGGAGATTCTGCAGGAGGAAGTGCAAAACAGGGAAGAGATAGAAAGTTTCAAGCAATATTACCTATGTGGGGTAAAATGATTAATGTTGAAAAAACAAGAGCAGACAAAATATACGGTAATGACAAATTAAGTCCAGTTATAACAGCAATAGGAGCAGGAATAGGGAATGATTTTAATATTGAAAAGATAAGATATGGCAAAATTATATTAATGGCAGATGCTGACGTAGACGGTGCACACATAAGAACATTACTTTTAACGTTCTTCTTTAGATATATGAGACCACTAATAGAGCAAGGTCATGTATACATAGCTCAACCACCTTTATTCAAACTTTCTAAAAAAGGAATAGAAGATGAATATTGTTATAGTGATGAAGAGTTAGAAATAAAACTAAATGAATTAGAAGAGAAAGGAATTAAAAGAGATAGCATTAATATACAAAGATACAAAGGTCTAGGTGAGATGAATTCAGAACAATTATGGGATACAACAATGAATCCTGAATCTAGAATTCTTCTTCAAGTTCAGTTAGAAGATGCGGTTTTGGCAGATCAAGTATTTTCAATTCTTATGGGGGAAGATGTTGCACCTAGAAGAGAGTTTATTGAACAAAATGCTAAATATGTTAAAAATTTAGATGTATAGGAGGTGATTATTATGTATATAGCAAGCTTAGTATTAGGAATAGTAAGCTTATTACTTTCATTTATACCAGTGCTTGGTTTTATAATTGCAATAGTAGCACTAATTATATCAATAATAGCTTTAGTTAAGAAAGATACAGAAAGCAAAGGAAAAGGAATGGAAATAGCAGGTATAATACTTAGCATAATTGCTACTGTAATTTCGTTACTTATTACATTAAGTACAATTCGTCTTATTGATAGTAATAATATTGTAAATAATGCTATATCTGTAAGAGATGAACAAAATAGAATTGAAGCTGAAGAATTGTTAAGTATTAAGTATAATGAAATAAATATCAAAAATGCTAATAATAAATATACCGGATATATAAATAGATATACAGAAGAATATACCGATTCTGTTAATAGTATTCCTATAGACGAATTTTATGAAGAATATTTAGAGGATAAGTTATATGATTATGATGTTAGAGTAGATATTAATGGTGTACCATCAATAGAAATAGACTAATAATTATATATAAATAACTAGTTATGTAATTAAAATACATGACTAGTTATTTTATGATGTATAAAATTAAAATAAAAATTAATGTATATTCTTAGTAAACTAAGAAAAAATAATAGTATGTAAGTGTTAAATAAAGGATGGAATAAATATGTATAAGGATTTAAAAAAAATAACAAATATACTAGACAGTTTTGAAAATAAAGATATAACAATAACTCAAAGAGGATTTATTGAAACTAATTTTTATATTAAAAATATAACATATGATATTAAAATGGATATTTTAAAGATTAAAGATAAAGAAAAAAAAATATATATAATTATAAATTTAAATCAAGTATATAGATTTGAATTATTAAGTAATGGGATATCATTATATTTAGATAATGATACTCAAATAGATATTAGTATATAAATTTAAATAAAAAGAGATAATATAAATAAATATATATTACCTCAAAATTATCTAATTCAAAATAATTATTAATTACATTTTAAACTTATCTAATTCTGATTTATCATTTTCATCTAAATTTTCTAAACTAAATTTAAGTAAAGAAATTACAGTTCTATTAAAAGATAAGTTTTTAATATTTGCTAAATTTTGAACGTCATCAACAACATTTTCTGGTAAACGTAAAGTCTTACTAATACCACTATGATTTTCTGGAATTTTTAATTTATTCATAATACAATACACCCTCCTGCAAGAATTTTATAATATAAATAAGAATAAATATGCACCCGTTTTAAGGTGCTATAATTATATTGTAAATAATAAAAAAATAGTGTAGAATAATGTAGTTTTAAAACAAAAAGTTTAAAAATACATTAATCAGATTAATATTATTTTATTATAAAATTTATATAATATTAATTGACTAAAATTAAATACTTAAATACTCTAAAGGAAGTTTTGTATCATGAATAATTATACAACATTAATAGCTGTTTTGAAAAGAAAAATCGTAATATTTTTATGCGGTTGCCCTATAACAAAGCAAAAGGTATTGAAAATTGTCTTAATATATGAAATAATATAGATGTATATTAAACATATACAAAGCACCTTGAAAAAAATGATATATTCTAGATAAACTAAAGATATATATGTTTAAATGTATATATATCATAGTAAAAGGTGAAAAATATATGTTTGATATAATGTATAACAAAATAAAATAAGAGAAAATAAAAAAGAAAAAAATAAACAAAAAAGAATATATAATGAAAATAAAACTAAGAGGAGGTAAATGTATGACAAAAAACAAAAAGGGTATATCATTAATAGT